>JANLVW010000521.1:0-2857 GCA_031364205.1 Ferruginibacter sp. | reverse complement strand
GCTGAGCAGGTAGTAAATTATTTTAAGAACATTGATATCCATAAAATTAAATAAATGTTGAAGCTGTTTTTTTTAATATTAATACTTACAGCAAGCACTCATTTGTATGCTCAAAAAAGCCTACAAGGAGAAGTTAAAGCTGTGTACACAAGCAATTCTAATGTATTTAATATTAGAAAGGATGATGAGTTATATAAAAAAAATTATAGCCACATACAATTTATTTAATGATAGAGCGGCGCAAAATGTACGGGTTTTAGCAAGCCTTGGTTCTATATATATAACTTGTAGCGGATTTAAAGTTGGCACTTACTTTTAACCCATCCTATAACCTAAGCTATTTAAATTTGGCCGAACAATAGGACAGACAACTGTTATTATCAATCCTTAATGGGTAGCAAACTTTTTAACCAAAATACCTTGTGTTCGAACGTAATGGGTGGGGTGCAAGCAGTGTGTATTTATGATAGGATAATGTTCTACATTAGGGACTGTAAATGTTGTTGTGATTTATAGTTGCAATATTTTATAAAACCATTTAACTGCAAACTTTTGGATAATATTTTGTTGATAATCCTTGTTGTTTTATTGCTGATAGCCATTGTGCTAATTATTGTTTTTAGAAATAAAAACAACAGCGATTTACCTGAGTTGAAACAGCAGTTGGAAGTGCTGCAAAGTAATCTTGCTAAAATAGAAAGTAGCCTTAAAGAAGATTTTAAAATAAACAGAGAAGAGAATGCCGGCATTGCAAAAGACAACCGTTTTGAGTTAAATAACACCCTTAAAACCATTACGGAGCAAAGTCAACAAGCGCTGCGAGAAATTAATGCAACACTGGATGAAAAAGTTGGTGCGCTTATCGGCAAACTCGATGTGAATAATAAACTGAACCGGGAAGAACTTACCCGCGGCATCGCAGATTTTTCGGGTGCAAATATTATTCAGTTAGAGAAAATAAATACACAGGCGAAAGAAGACAGCCGCTTTATGCGAGAAGCACTTACTACTGCTTTTAAAGATTTTAAAGAAGCTTTTGATACCAACATAAAATCGTTTAATGACCTGCAGCGGGAAAAGTTTGCGCAGATGGAGACTAAACAAACTGATCTTGTAAAAAGTACCGAAACCAAGCTGGAAAGTATCCGCATTACGGTAGAAGAAAAACTGGAAAAAACGTTAAGCGAACGCCTCGGGCAAAGTTTTGAAACTGTAGGAAAACAATTGATGGAAGTACAGAAAGGATTGGGCGAAATGCAGACCATTGCTACTGATGTAGGCGGGCTAAAAAAAGTACTGAGCAATGTAAAACTTCGTGGCGGTGTGGGCGAAGTGCAACTGGCTTTGCTGCTGGAGCAAATACTTGCACCCAACCAGTACGATGCAAATGTACGCACCAAAAAAGGCAGCACAGAGCCTGTGGAGTTTGCCATAAAACTGCCGGGACGCAGCGAAGATGAAAGCAGTTTTGTGTACCTGCCGATAGATGCTAAATTTCCAAAAGATACCTACGAGCATTTGATAGCAGCATACGAAAATGCTATACCCGATGAAGTTGAAGCTGCCACCAAAAACCTGGAGACCGTGATTAAAAAAATGGCAAAAGACATTCGGGATAAATACCTTGACCCTCCTAATACCACTGACTTTGCCATCATGTTTCTACCCTTTGAAAGTATTTATGCAGAGGTAATACGCCGCAGCAGTTTAATAGACCAGTTGCGCACCGATTTTAAAATAACAGTTGCGGGCCCTACCACATTGATGGCTATTTTAAACAGCCTGCAAATGGGATTCCGCACACTGGCGCTGCAAAAAAGAAGCAGCGAAGTTTGGAAGGTTTTAGGTAATGTAAAAAAGGAATTTGAAAACTTTGGAGGGCTGTTGGAAAAAGCTCAAAAAAATATACAGACTGGTCTGGGGCAATTGGATGATGTGGTTGGTACGAGGACAAGGGCAATTAACAGAGAGTTGAGGAATGTGGAGAGTTTGCCGGCTGTAGCGGCGGTTGCAGAATTGCCTGAGATTGTGTTGGGAAAGAATGAAGAAATTTAATGTTGCTTTTGTTGGTGCTGTTTTATTTAGTTGATAAGCAATTTAGGATATTGAAATATTTGTTACAATTGCCTTTCATTTACTTTTTTCCTTAATGAAAAAAGTAACAAAAAAATCAAGACTGCCGAAAAAAAGCTGAAAATTTAAATGGTAGTCTAAAATGAAATCAGTTACAGCATATTTGCAGAGCCGAGCATTTGTAGGACTTACGGAAATTAAATCTTTTGCCGAATAGTGATAACATCGATTTCATTTCTTAACGCCCACCATTCAAATTTTTTAACCGCTTTTTTTCTAAGGTCGGCAGAGGCAGAATTATAAGTTAGAACGTTTTTTATTTGGATTGATGTAGGTACTTTTTGTTTGCCTTTCATTTACTTTTTTCCTTGATGAAAAAAGTAACAAAAAAATTAAGACTGGCAAAAAAAGTTTAAATTTCCAAGCTTTAGAAAAGATAATTTTTTCAATACATTCTTCACTATTCTGCATGTAGCTAAATGGTATTTTGCAACGGAGGGTGCTTTATAAGCTTCCTGAGCTTTTGAAGAAGAGGAAAGTAATAATAGAGCAAGCATTCGAGACATGTAGCAATAATAGCTTTCTTTTATTGGTTTATTTTTCATTATTAAAACACCTGCATATCTACTAAATGCTAATTTTTTCCCAAACCCCGCATTTCATTAAACCTTAGCATGATATTTCATTCCAATGTGAAATAAATATTTTTAATGATAAAACTTATACTATGAAGAAATTAAGCATTTACTGCATGCTGCTTGCAATTGGCAGCGTAACTTTTATG
>JANLVW010000492.1:0-1747 GCA_031364205.1 Ferruginibacter sp. | reverse complement strand
AATGATGTTTATGTACCCTATCGTTTCATCAAAATCTGTTTTCAATGTTGCATTAAAAGATTTGTCTTTGGCTCTTAAACCATGATACGCTAATCGCAAATATTCATCGGCTAATTTGTTTATATCGGTAGGCTCTTTTACACCATTGCTTCTTCTGCTATGTTGCAGCATATTTTTCACAATATCACCGGCACGTTTGCCATGATGATTAATTTTTTCTTCATTACTGATAACATCGTTGATTAGTTCATTTTCCAATGCTTCCTCTCTTTCTGCGTTTGGCTTTAAGCGTTCTGCTTTAAGCTCTTCAAGCAATTCTTTATTTAATTAACTAAAGTTGTTTACAAAATTTAAGGGGTTTTGTATTTCGTGTGCAATACCAGCCGTAAGTTCGCCTAGCGAAGCCATTTTTTCGGATTGTATGAGTTGGGTTTGAGTGGATTTTAAATTGGTAAGCGTTTTTTCTAAAACGGTATTGGCTTTTTGTTTTTGGCGACTGTTTCTAAATTGAAGTATCGCAAGTAAAATAAAAATTAGAATGATAGCAATTAAACCAATTATCATTAATTTGTTTTGAAAACTCGATTGTTCATCTACCATTTTTTTTAACTTAAGTTGTTCTTCAAAATCTATATTCTGGAATTGCGTTATTTTACTAATTAAACCATCATTAAGGCTGTCTTTTATTGATTTTCCTTTTTTTAGATAATTTAATGCTAATGCTGTGTTTTTTTGTTGTTCATATATACTTGATAGTTGTGTGTACCCACTTGAGACAAGAGATTCACTTGGAATAGATTGGGCTAACGCTACAGCCTTTAATGTATAATATAAAGCTGTGTCTAATTGATTAGTAATTAAATATAATTTACCGAATTCAAAATAAGTATCAGTTATGTTATTGAGCTGATTATTTAGAATTGATACATTAATTGATTTTTTAAAGTATTCTTTTGTAGAATCATATTGTCGTTGGGTTTCATAATAGCGACCAATATTTGTATAGAGAGGACCCAAGTTTTTAGTATAAGGGGATTTTTGATTAAACAATAATGCCATTTGATAATACTTAAAAGCAGAATCTGGCTGATTATTGTTAGCAAACAAAATCCCTAAATCTCTTGCAGTAAGAGTCAGTATTTTTAGATTCTGCAACTTTTCACCAATTTTGAAAGCTTCGTTCATATGGAATCTTACAGTTTTGTATAGTTGTAACGAATTATATAATTCCGAAAGCTCAAAATGAATCATCCCAATAATAGTAAGCCTGGCATCTTCAGGACTTTTTGAATAAGAGAAATTTGAATATCCCCAACCGTTTTCTGCACATTTTGGGTCGCCTGCAATTTTAAGCGCCTCATAATAAAATTTTAAAGAACCAGATAAATCACCCTCCCATGATTTTACATATGCAATTTGTTCATAAGCGTCTGCTTCATATAATTTTAAGTTTAGCTTCTTTGCGAAAGCCAATTGCTTTTCATGATAAGACAAAGCGCTATCTACTTTACCATCTTGTTGATAAAACCCCATATTTCTATAAATATCCATTTTCACGGTATCATTGGTGGTATTCTGCAATGCATGATTTAAACTATCGAAATATTTAGCATCTTGTGCTAGAGAAATAAATGGGAATAATAGAAAAACTAAAATACTTCTAACTGATTTCATATAAATTAAGTTGGTAATTGAATGATAAATCTTGTTCCCGCACCCTCTTTCGTCTCCACCTTCAATTCTCCAC
>JANLVW010000438.1:0-7492 GCA_031364205.1 Ferruginibacter sp. | reverse complement strand
CCCGGCAAATCCTTTACCCTTCCGCCGCGTATTAAAACAATACTGTGCTCCTGCAGGTTGTGACCTTCACCAGGAATATATGCAATAACTTCAATCTTATTTGTAAGACGAACTTTTGCTACTTTACGCAGTGCTGAATTTGGTTTTTTAGGAGTTGTTGTATATACTCTTGTACATACACCGCGGCGCTGAGGACAAGAATCTAGTGCTCTGGATTTGCTCTTTGCTTTAATAATTTCTCTTCCTTTTCTTACCAGTTGATTTATAGTTGGCATTTATATAACCTTTTTTTTCGGACAGCAAAGGTAACAGTTAAATTAGAAAAAAGGAAATTTAATACAACAAAATGTCTTTTTATTTTGCAATAATTAAAAAGTATGCTTTATTGCAGACTTTTTTTTAAAAATTATGTACAACATTACAATTTCATCATCCAACCATTATTATCTGCTGTTTTGCTATAACGAATATCATTCAACATCTTCTTAACTTTCGGTGCAACTTCCCATTTATCGACTTCAAAATTCATTACATAATCTTTATAACGCAACTCTTTAATCAAAGAAATAGTTGCAGCTGTTCCCGTACCAAAAACTTCTTTTAATGTTCCTGCTTTATGTGCTTCAATAACTTCATCAATATTCAATGGCCGCTCTTCTACAGTTAAGCCCATTTCGTTTAGCAATACTATTACGCTGTCTCTTGTAACGCCGTCTAATATAGTTCCTGTAGATAAATCAGGTGTAACTGCAGTATTTCCAATGATGAATACTACGTTCATAGTGCCACACTCCTGCACATATTTATGTTCAAAAGCATCAGTCCATAAAACTTGGTCATACCCTTTTAATTTGGCCTGAGCTGTAGGAAACATAGATCCTCCATAGTTACCGGCTGCTTTGGCAAAACCAATTCCACCGGGTACTGCACGTACATATTGTTCTTCAACATAAATACGCATTGGAGTTGCATAATAAGGTCCTGTTGGACTAAGAATGATCATGAACTTATAATTTTCGCTTGGTTTAACACCAATAGTCTCATCGGTACTAAACATAAAAGGACGGATGTAAAGAGAATGTTCCTCTTTTGCAGGTATCCAGTTACTATCAAGTTTAATAAGTTGCTTCATTCCATCTATAAAAATTTCTTCAGGTATAGTTGGCATTTGCATTCTTTCAGCAGATTTATTAAATCTTTTAAAATTATCCAATGGCCTAAAAATATATGGCTCACCCTCTGCATTTTTATAAGCTTTTACACCTTCAAAAATGGATTGTCCATAATGTATAGCTGCAAGAGACGGGGCCATTAATAAAGGTTGGTAAGGCTTGATTTCAGGAGTTTGCCATTTGCCGTTTTCATAATCTACTTCGAGCATGTAATCTGTCATGTATTTTCCAAAAGGAATATTATCAAGATTGATATCGTTTAGCTTACTTCTCTCTATCTTGGTTATATTAAAATCTGCAGCAGCAATCATAATCGTTTATTTTTGTGCAAAGAAACGAAAAATAACCTGCAAAAGCACGCATTATGAGCTTAGACGATATAAAACTATCTCCTTTTTTAGTAAAAAAAATGTATGAAAAAACATTGGTTGTATCATCCTTTGCAAATGATGTAAAAGCACAAATTGTAAAAAATATTGAATCTGAAAAAGGTATTCCGCCTTATGCAAATGAGAAAGATTCAATTAAATATTTAGGAAAAAACAACAGGCATATTTTAATAGTTGTAAATGAAAAAGACCATAAATTTTTGGGAGATGATGATCTAAGTTTTTTACTGAATATACTAAGCGCCTGCAAATTAACAATGGCAGATGCAGTATTGGTAAACAGTTACGATAATGATAATATTGTTTATGAAAAACTAATTAAAACCTTTACACCATCATTCATACTATTTATCGGTGCAGAACCGCAGGCATTGGGTTTCCCTGTGCAAATACCCATGTACCAAGTGCAGGGCTACAACAAGCAAAAATATTTATGTGCTCCTTCTTTGCAAAAATTATCAGCCGATAAAGAAGAGAAAAAACAACTTTGGGTTGCACTTCAAAAAATATTTTCAATCTGATAAACTTTTTATGAAATTAATATTTGCTACAAACAATCAAAATAAGATAGCTGAAATCAAAGCCGCATTAACCAAAGGGTTAGAAATTATTACTTTAAAAGATGCGGGAGTTGATATTGAAATTGATGAACCATTTAATACTTTGGAAGAAAACGCAATAGAGAAAGCAACAGTGATATTTGGTATTACAAAACAAAACTGCTTTAGTGAAGATACAGGCCTTGAAGTGATTGCATTGAATGGAAAACCAGGTGTAAAAAGTGCACGCTATGCAGGGGTTAAAGCAGATAACAAAAAAAATATTGCATTGCTTTTAAAAAATATGGAAGGAATAGATGAAAGAAATGCACAATTTAAAACAGTCATTTGTTTGCTGTTAAACAACCGGGAATATTTATTCACCGGTATTTGCAAAGGCAAAATAAACAGCAAAGAAACAGGAAGTATGGGGTTTGGTTACGATGCAGTTTTTACACCTGATGGCGCAGATAAAAGTTTTGCCGAAATGAGCATGGACGAAAAAAGTAAGTACAGCCATAGAAAAAAAGCACTGCAAAAATTAATTAAATTTTTAAATAATTACGATGGCGAGAGTTAAATTATTAATACCTGAACGCAAAATCTTTTCTACAGAAATTGCAGTTAGAATAACTGATATTAATTATGGCAACCATGTAGGCAATGATGCATTCGTGCGCATATTACACGAAGCCAGAGTACAATGGCTTACTTCCAAAAATTACACTGAATTAAATATTGAGGGAGCCTCACTAATAATGGCTGATCTTTCCGTGGAATATAAAGGAGAATCTTTTTATGGAGATTTATTGATAATCGAAATTGCTGTAGGAGAAATTAGTAAAGCGGGTTTTGAATTATATTATATAATTCATGTAAACAGAAACGCAAATAATATATTAATAGCGAAAGCAAAAACAGGAATGGTTTGTTACAATTACGAAGAAAAAAAAGTGCATGAAATACCTGAAAAATTTACTCAGCTTTTAAGTTTTATACATTAGGCATTCCATATTTTCCAGTTTTCTTCTGCCTGTATTACAAGCATTTCAAAACCATTTTTAATTGTACAGTATTTCAATTCTCCTTTTTTTAAAAAGAGTGTTTTTTCAGGTGCATATATAAGATCGTAAAGCAAGTGATTTGCCGAAAGCAGTTCATAAGGAATTGCAGGCATAACATTTTCATTTGGCGTCATACCTATCGGGGTACAATTGATAATAATAGAATATTCAGCCATTATTTTTTGGTCGATATCATTGTAAGCAATACAATTTTGGATATTGCTGTTGTCTCTGCTAACCAATAAAAAATGAATCTTCAATAGTTTTAAAACATATTGTACTGCTTTAGATGAACCCCCTGTACCTAACACAAGCGCTTTTGTGTGATGCGGTTGTAATAAAGGAATCAAAGATTTTTCAAAACCTACAACATCTGTATTATGACCTGTTGTATTACCATCAGTAAATTTTATGCAGTTTACTGCTCCAATTTCTGTTGCAGCAATGGTCACATAATTAATAAATGGAAGTATGCTTTGTTTGTATGGAATGGTTACTGCAAGACCTTTTAAATTGGTATTTTCTTCAGTAAGTTTATGAAATTCATTTATATCTTTTAGGGCAAATAATTCAAAATTACAGTCATCCAAATTTTCATCATTAAATTTTTTATCAAAATATTTTTTTGAAAAAGAATGACCGAGTGGGTAACCAATTAGACCAAATAATTTCATAAAAAATTAAATTTATTTAAAAATATTTTCAGGAAAATGATGTTAATGAATATGCCAGCTTTTCAGCCGGCATATTCTTATTTTAAGTTTAAGGATGTTATATTGGTGAAGGGCTGCGGGATAGAAGCGTAAATACTTTTGTGAGGGACGAACAAAAGATTGAAGCGAATAGCCCGAACAAATGCTGCTTAACTCTATTAGTCTTACAACCCAAAAACAATTATTTTTTATCCAAATAAAATTCAAAACTATCTCCTCTTAAACCAACACGCATTGCTTCTAAAGCAAGCATTTCAGATGGTGCAATATTACCAAGATTAACATTGCAGCCTATCAATTCTAAAAAGTAAAGTTGTTGTGCTTTTTGCGGAGCTTCCCACAAAATTTTCTCTGCAGGTATCTGTGTAAGAATTTCCTGTACCAACCCTTCACGCACTTCTCCACTGCCTCTGTAAATACCTACATTCCCGGCTTCCCTGGCTTCAGCAATTACATAACTTGCACCTGCACTTAGCTCGGCACTCATCAATTCTATCCACTTATATGGCGGGATAATATGGGCAGCATCTTTACTGCCAACTTCGCTGTAAACTTTAAAGTTCTTTGCCAGTTTTTCTATGTATCCACATTTTTCTGTATGTGGTATAGTGATAGAACCATCGCTCACTTCTATAGTAGTTACACCAAAATCATTACACACTGCTACAAAATCATCAAACTGGTTGCGTATTAAAAATGCCTCAAACAAAGTACCGCCAAAATATACCGGTACTTTGCTGTCAGCATATACAGCCAGTTTTTCTTTTAAATTTGGCGTAACAAAAGCGGTACCAAAACCGAGTTTTACTATATCTACATGGGAGCTAGCAACACTCATAAAATTTTTAGCCTCTTCAATACTTAGGCCTTTGTCCATTACCATTGTAAGCCCGTTAACGCGTGGTTGTGCAGAACGTTCTGGCATTTGAGAAAGATTGAAATTCATCGTGAAATATTTTGTAATCTTTAAATTAAGCAGCAAATATATTTAAAGAAAAATTAACCACTTTTCAGCTTTATCTATTTCCCCTTTTTTTGTAACGTGCTATAATTTCAACAACCTGGCGGTGTTTCAGTATTCGGGGATCGAGTTGAATAAATTTTTTTATAAGTTTTGGGTTTTCAGCCATAGCATTTTCCAGTTGCAATGCAGCTTCTTTTGACTGACCATTCGCAAACAGAAACATACTTTCGTAAAACAGAAAAATAGTTTTTCCATATGTTTGTTCATACGCAAATTGAGCATACTCAATACCTTCCGTAAAAAAATCTGCATGCAATAAGCACTTTAATAATTCTGTCCATCCGTTTATATTTTTGGGCCTTATGCGTACCACGTTTCCAAAGCAGGTAAGTGCTTCATCAATATTATTCATCTGCATGTAGCATTGGCCTAATGCAAGATTGTAATCCGGCTGCATTAATTGTGTGCGAAGAGCAGTATTTAAACACTTAATTGCGCTGCTCCAGGCAGCTTCATTCATATAAGTGCAGGCAATTCTATAATGCATACGATTGTCTTCCGTATCCATATGGCTTGCTTTCTTATAATAAAACCTTGCCTGTGCAAAGTTTTCTAATCTGTCATAACAATGCCCTATAGCTTCATAAAGTACAGATTCCGGCATGGTTAATTCCAGTACCTTTTCCAAAGATTCTATGGCAAGTTTATATTGGCGCAGTCGGAGGTGTGCATCACCCATATTGCGGTATGCATTTTCAAATTTCTCATTTATGGCTACGACGTACTCATATGCATCAAGTGCTTTTTCGTGAAGTTTTATACCCTGGTAAGCCGCTCCTAAATTAAACCAAGCCAGTTCATTAAAAGGCTGCTCTTCTATAATTTGTTTGTGTAGAGTTATACTTTCTTCGTTTCTTCCGGTAAAGTCTGTCCAAAAACATATTTTGTATAATGCTTCTTCGTTTGCGGGGTCTTGCTTTAAAATTAAAAAGAGGCAGTCAAAAACTTTTTCAAAATTTTCGTAATCATCATACACGTCACACAATTCAAAAAGCAAATCTACCTTTTCATCTCCTTCAAAATTTTCTATAGCTACTTCCAGTACTTCAGCTGCTCTTAACTGCATATCCAACGCTAAAAATGCATCTGTTTTTAATATGTATAAATTAATGTCAGAAATATCAATTTTTTCAGCTTCTTCGAGCGTCTCCAACGAATCTTTGTATTTTTTTGTAACAATTAAAAGATTGGCTTTTAAAATTAACAAAGCCGCAGTGTTAGGGTATTGATTAATGGCATATTCACAAACTGTTAATGCATCTTCAAATTTATCTTTTTCATCAAAATATTCAACCAGTCGTTCAAAGCCCTCCTGTTCTAAAAAAGAATTAGATCTGCCTGCTCTTAAATTATCATATTGCGTTAGTAATTCTTTTAATTCTTCTCTTTCTTGCCTATATCTTTCGTTTCTCATATTTCAGCCTTATAACCTGTAATTTAATGATTTATTAAGAACTTTAGTAGCTCCCTAAAATTAGTTATTAACTAAAAGTGAAATATTACATACTAAAGACTAAAAAATTTCGTTTATTGTATTATATTTGTTAATCTTCTCAAAAATGAATAATTCTTTTCGCATATTATCTCTTGTAACGTTGTTTACTCTACAGATGAACATTTCGTTTGCAGACAGGGGTGTCAGTAAGAAAAAAAATAAAGTAGTAATAAATATCAAAACGCCTAACAACTTTAAAACTGCTTTAAATTTTAATTTAAAAAATGGTTTGAAATACACAGGTTCTTTAATCATGAACAATGTTACAGAGGTTCCAAGTTCTTTCAACAATTTAATTACTTACCAAAAAGGTAACAGTGTTTACATCTTACCCTTCAAGCAAAAAATATTTGTAGCCGATGTTCATCAAGGTTTTGCCGGAACAAAACTTATTATTAGTTTCCATTAAATTATTCCACTTTCTTCAATTGCTGGTTTTCCTCATAACTCATTACCCTAAAACCAGATTTTGGGGAATCGAATCTCGCTGAATTTAATATATCCATATCAAAGCCCGTTAGTGTATATTTAAAAATCAAGTTTCCTGATGACAACTCATATTGTACAGGTAAGCCGGCTAATTGAGAAAATGCATTATTGTATTGTTTGTTCTCTATTAAAATGGATGGATCATAATAAACTGTATATAATTTACCATTATTACTTTTTGCTGATGCCTTCTTGCAAACATGACCTGCAATATTCATAGTACCAGGTTGGGTTTCAAAATTTAAACTTGTATTTACCTGATTTTTCTGGGTCCAATTTTCAGCAGTTATTGTTATCATCAATTTTTGCCCACTATACTCCTTTAAAATAAATCCTCTTCCGCTTTTGTTATCATATACAGTAGTTTCTTTACCCGGAGTGCTGATCATTTCTGATCGGCTTTTATCTTTTGTTAAGTAAACAGATAAAGTAGCACCATTTAAGGATCCGGAAATTGGCTTTTCACCATTAGAACTTTCTATGGAAATTTTGTATTTCAACATACCCTCTGATAGCGTTTTTTGTGCATAAATGCTTAAGCTAAAGAGATTTGTTATAACACATAGTGTAAAGATGGTAAAAGTCTTCATAGGGATGCAATTTTATG
>JANLVW010000432.1:0-1580 GCA_031364205.1 Ferruginibacter sp. | reverse complement strand
ACATAATATTAATAAAGTTGAAGATAACAATGAATGCTGAAAAAATTTCGTCCGCTCGATATTAGCTGATAGCGGGACAAAAGCCGATTATTCTTCCTTCCGCCAGCATTATAGTAAACCGAATGTTGGCTGCTGTTAACTCAAATTACTTCGAACTTTTAATGACATTCAGAAGTAGTTGAACAGATTCTATAAAAATTTCTGAAGCATCATTTTGAATAAAGTGTCCGGCGTTAGCGATTCCAATTTGCATACTGAAAGGTTTATCTTGTGTCCAAACGCTTTGCGCTAAATAGCGGGCTTTCATCAATTGCGCATTATTTCTCAATGGGGCGTCTGTTATTTTCATAGAAGTAAGTACAACCGTCGGAATATACGGCATAGGAAAGAACCATTTTTCCCATTTGTCGGGTGAATGCCAAACGTTCCACATAGCCTTAAATTCATCATTTTTTGCTTTTGAAAAATATGCCTTTAATGATGTTTCATTGCCTTTTAATTCAATTGACTCTGCATCTTTTTCAAGTAGGAGTAATCTTTTGAAATAATCTTCAAATGTTGCATCATCAAACAAAAGACCTGCTATCCTTGCAGGATGTTTTTTTGCATAAGAACGAATTATGAGCCCACCATAACTATGCCCAATTAAAACAAATGGCTTAGAAATATTTAGGCTGTCAATTAACAAATCTAATTCAGCAACTGTACTGTCAAATTCTTTGTTTCTGTTATCGTAGCTGCTGTTGCCAGTACCTGCTCTTGAATACCGTATAGCTGTTGTAAACTCACTCACCTTGTCATAAACTGAATCAAACGCAGATAAAGGGCGGCCATACCCTGCCACAAAAATAACATAAGTCTCTCCTGCCCCTTTTTTTTGATACTCGATTTGGTTCCCATTTATTTTAAAATATTGTTGGGCAAAAAGAGTATGGGTCAAAAGCAGGCAAAGTACAACGTGTACATTTTTGTATCGATATTTTAGCATTGTATTCATTTTCACTAGCAAATAAATTTTGCACATGGCAGCTAACCACAGGGCTTTGGGCAGGGGTGGAAATAGTATTCCGCCCCCCCGCAACCGCTGCCAATCTGTATGCTAAAGATAATTGATAAGAACAAATGTTCAGCGATGTTTTTCCCGCCCGAACCGAAACCCGCAAAACTGCTGATGATTGCTGCAAAGTCAAACCGGACTTGCACAGTTTGTGTTGGCGCAGACTTATTGTCCGAAAGCCTCTACAAATGACTTACCTGAATTTAAGTCTTTAATAAACTTGTCCAATTTTGGTTTTGTGTACCAATTTTTAATTTCGTGTTTTGCCGTCATGTAGTGAAGCATAATTTGGGCATGAGAACCTGCAAGAAACTGTCCGCCCGATTTAAAATTTTTAATGTCTGGCAGATTTTTGAAATTGTCTGACTTTGCTTTTAACGTATCATCAGAATAATAATCTCTGTAATCATTCTGCATGGATATTCCCTCGGCAATCCATGTTGGGATTTTGACAGTCCAATTATAAAAACCATTTCGATTATAAAATTCGGCATGAGAAAATTCGTGCGCAATAATATCTACT
>JANLVW010000395.1:0-3532 GCA_031364205.1 Ferruginibacter sp. | reverse complement strand
AAAATAATCCTGCGGGTTTGCATACACTTCAGCATCGCCGGTTAAATGTTCTTTAATAGTATCAGCCATTGCAGCAATTTCTGCACGGCCTGTTGCGGCAAGATAGCGGCTCATGCTTTCGTCATAACCAAATGTGGATGTAGTAGCTCCAATTTCAGCACCCATATTACAAATAGTTCCTTTGCCTGTGCAACTCATACTGGTAGCACCTTCGCCAAAGTACTCCACAACTGCACCGGTGCCACCTTTTACGGTAAGTATACCAGCCACTTTTAATATTACATCTTTTGCAGCCGTCCATCCATTTAATTTTCCTGTAAGTTTTACACCAATTAATTTAGGCATTTTTAACTCCCATGGAAGGCCCGCCATTACATCACATGCATCTGCACCACCTACACCAATGGCAATCATTCCAAGTCCGCCTGCATTTACGGTATGGCTGTCTGTACCAATCATCATTCCACCGGGAAAAGCATAATTTTCCAACACCACCTGGTGTATTATTCCTGCACCCGGTTTCCAAAAACCGATACCATATTTATTTGAAACAGAAGAAAGAAAATCATATACTTCGCTGCTTTCGTGTACTGCTCTGTCAAGGTCAGTTTTACTGTTATCTTTTGCTTCAATTAAATGATCGCAATGCACCGTACTTGGTACAGCAACGGTTGTTCGGCCACTCTGCATAAATTGCAATAGCGCCATTTGAGCTGTTGCATCCTGCATTGCTACACGATCCGGTGCAAAATCAACATAGGAAATACCTCTTTCAAAAGGGTTGATATGCTCATTTTGCCATAAGTGGGCGTACAATATTTTTTCAGTTAATGTTAGTGGTTTACCGATGAGTTTACGTGCAGCTGCAACTCTTTTAGGAAAATTTGCATACAGCTTTTGAATCATTTCAATGTCGAATGCCATAAAGCGTAATTTGAAAATTAAAAAATTGGAAACCAAGAATATAAACTTATAATTAAGTTGATTTTATTTGCTTTCGTTAACTGCTGCAAAAATACTTAAAAAATTAATTACCCTTTTAATGAATTTGGTGTAATTTTAGGAGAGGTCAAAATAAAACAATACTTAAAATATGTACAAATTAAAACATTTTATAGAGTGGCATGTTTTCGGCGTTTGTACAGCCTTGGGTGAAAGAATGGGGATAGCCACTACGACCATTCGCAAATATTTTATTTACTTGTCATTTGCTACAATAGGTTCTCCGGTAATTGTATATTTTTTTCTTGCTTTTTGGATGAATATAAAACGTAATGTTTTTAATGCGAGAAGAAATCCCGTAAGGTATTTGTAGGTTTATAAAATACTTCCCCCAAAAAATATTGATATTATCTGTTTATTTCAATTTAAACAATGGAAATCATAATCAGTCTTATTAATTTAATGCACAATAAAAGCTAAATAAAGATTTGCTGCTATGGATAGCCCTAGCAAATGCTGGGTTAGATTATTAAGGAGCTACTACAAATATTTTACAAAATCGATTGCCTTATTCTCACCAGTTTTGTCAGCAAATCTTCCAACAAATCCAGCTTCAACATATTGGCGCCATCGCTTTTTGCTACAGATGGATTTGGATGGGTTTCAACAAACAAACCATCTGCACCCGTTGCTACTGCTGCTTTTGCAATAGTTTCAATAAGTGATGGATTGCCGCCCGTAATACCACTTGTTTGATTTGGCTGCTGTAGCGAATGTGTACAATCCATAATTACGGGTACGCCAATTTCTTTCATCCAGGTTATGTTTCTGTAATCCACAATTAAATCCTGGTACCCAAAAGTGTTGCCACGGTCAGTAAGCCAAACTTTATTGTTGCCGGCCTGTGTTATTTTATCTACCGCAAATTTCATTGAGGGGCCGCTTACAAATTGTCCTTTTTTTACATTTATCATTTTCCCTGTTTTTGCAGCTGCAACCAACAAATCTGTCTGGCGACAAAGAAATGCAGGAATCTGCAAAACATCTACATATTCAGCAGCCATAGCAGCTTCCTCGTGTGCATGAATATCTGTAGTGGTAGGCACATTAAATTTATTGCCCACTTTTTTTATGAGCTTTAATGCTACTTTATCTCCAATGCCTGTAAAACTGCCGGCACTTGTGCGGTTTGCTTTGCGGTAAGATGCTTTAAATATATAAGGTATCTCCAGTCGTCTACAAATGGCAGAAACTTTTTCACCAATTTCCATTACTATTTCTTCTCCTTCGGTAATGCAGGGACCTGCTATAAGAAAGAAATTATTTTTATTGTACAGTTGGTTGGCAAAAAGGGTAGTTAAATGTTTATCCATTTCGCAAAAATACATCTAATACAATTATTTAAAACCTCGAAATACAGTTGTATTTACTGGTCTTTACTTCATATTTTCATTTTACATTTGCCAAAAAGGTAAAAAGTAAAATGATAAAAGAGAAAATTTTAGTTATTGGTGCAAGTGGACAAATAGGAGTAGAGCTTACAATAGCACTAAGAAAAATATATGGAAATGCCAATGTAATTGCAAGTGATTTAAGAGAACAAAATCCTTTGCTGGAAGGTACAGGGCCCTATGTTAGTCTGGATGTGATGAACAAGGAAATGTTGCATGTGCAGGTTATAAGGCAGGGCATTACACAGATTTATTTACTGGCAGCCATCTTATCTGCCACCGGCGAAAAAAACCCAAACCTTGCATGGAACTTAAATATGCAGAGCCTTTTAAATGTTCTTGATATTGCCAAAGAAGAAAATCTGCACAAGGTTTACTGGCCAAGTAGTATTGCGGTTTTTGGACCAACATCGCCTA
Source organism: Ferruginibacter sp. (assembly GCA_031364205.1). GTDB lineage: Bacteria > Bacteroidota > Bacteroidia > Chitinophagales > Chitinophagaceae > Ferruginibacter. The sequence continues at coordinate 722 of JANLVW010000395.1, read as the reverse complement.
AACACAATTGCCCGCAACAAACTATTATAGAACCTACAACGGTGTATGGCATCAGTAAATATGCAGGGGAATTTTGGTGCAACTATTATTTTAACAGATATGGTGTAGATGTGCGCAGCCTACGTTATCCGGGTCTTATCAGCTATAAAAGTTTACCAGGCGGCGGCACTACAGATTATGCAATAGAAATTTATCATGCAGCAAAAAATAAAGAACAATACGAATGTTTTTTAGCAGAGGATACTTATTTGCCAATGATGTATATGCCCGATGCTATTCGTGCGACTATAGAATTAATGGAAGCACCAAAAGAAAAAATAAATATTCGCACTTCTTATAACTTATCGGGAATGAGTTTTTCGCCCCAGGAAATTGCGGCGGAAATTAAAACAAGTGTTAATGATTTTAAAATTATTTATAAGCCGGATTCCAGACAAGCCATTGCAAACAGCTGGCCTCAAAGTATTGATGACAGTGTTGCAGCAACAGCCTGGGGTTGGAAGGCGGAATACGATCTTAAAGAAATGACAATAGATATGTTAAAGAATGTGTAGAAAAATTTCAACAATTACCTTAAATCTTTTTTTGAATAAAAAGCGGTCCTTTTTTTGCAATTCTCAACCTAATAAATTTATTAAAAATTAAATAATCGAAGTGTGGAAGTAAAAAAAATCTTAACGTTTTATAAATCATTTCATTTTAGATTTCTATTACTTTTGCGC
>JANLVW010000357.1:0-3803 GCA_031364205.1 Ferruginibacter sp. | reverse complement strand
TTAGGTCTGGTCATCATTTTATAAAAACCTGTATCAAAAACAGCACGTTGTTTTGCGGTACACAAATTTCTAATCTCTTTTAAATGGATCAGCATTTTCATCTCCAGATTTTTTTGCTGGGTTGCTGCATATTCTGTGGCTTTGATAATGGAACTATCGCTAAAATTTTGCGCACCAATATATTTTAAATTTAATTGTTTGCGGGTTCGCATTTCATCAAACATAGGTTTTACTTCAGCTCTGTGGTGACTTTTTACAGAATCAAAGGCAATTATTTGTGCATCTGAAAAACCAATTTCCGTTTTTAAATAATTTCGCATACTACTTTTATGGTCGTCGTAATTCGTTTTTTTATCAGTTAGCAAAAGGGTTAAAGTAACAATGTTTGCTATAAGCAATAAAGCAATTACAATGATGAATATTTTATTTGATGAATTTTCAGTTCTCATTTATGGTTCGTGGTTTTCTGTATCATATAAAACAGATACGTTAATGGCAAAATCATATTTTTGAGTAGTTGCAGTTTTAGTAATATTTTCGATCTCACTTCTATTTTTGGTACTTTTAATTACCAGAATATTTATAAATAATAAAAGCAAAATGGTGAAACCAAAAACAATTGGTTTCTTTAAAAAAAATGCTATCCTTGCCCACACAGTTTCAGCAACAGGATTATTTAAACGGGTGTTTATTCGGGTAAGTAAAAAAGGTTTGGGAGAGGCCTTAGCCATTCCATTAGCGCTACTTAAAATAAAATCAATTTTGTTATTTAGTATATCTCTCATGTACACATTATATTTTAACTGAAATGTTTTTTATAATATTCATTTAAATGAGTTCTCAAATTATTTTTAGCCCTTACCTGCAATGATTCTACTGCAAGCAAACTGGTCTCCATTATTGCTGCTATTGCTTTGTTTGTAAGCCCTTCCATTTTATGAAGTAAAAAAGCTGTCCGTTGTTTTTCAGGCAATTTTTTCAAGGCCATAAAAAGAACTGCTGCATCTTCCTTTTTATCTAAAGCAACACCCGGGTGAAAAAAATCCGGCTTCTCAACTGCCTCAGCATACCCAAATACACGTTGCATCAATCCACCTCTTTTTTGTCTTTTTTTCTGTTTTTCAAAATCAAGAGCAGTGGTGATGGTTATTCGGTAAATCCAGGTAGATAAGCTGGATTCATTTCTAAAATTTTTAAGCCCTTCATACACTTTTAAAAAAACTTCCTGTGTCACATCTTCGGCATCTTCTTCATTTTGCACAATAATTAATGCTGTATTGTAAACCATTTGCTCACGGTCATTTACAATTCCTGCAAAATCATCCTCACTGGGTTGTACTTTTTCAAAAATAGCCTGCTGGTTCAAAAATGATAATTTATTCCAACTAAAGATACTTACTACAAATTAATATTTTATCGAGTTGGTATAAACGGCATCATTTCATTTTATAAAACATATTTATTAAAATCCCGGTCCTCCCCTGTAACCACCTTCTGCATTTTCTCTTTTTACGGTAGGTCTTGCGGCCACCCCAAAATTTTTAAGGTTATAAGTAAATGTCAGTAAAAAATATTGCTGTAAAACCTTGCTTTGTGCATCTTCAATATACCTGGCATCTACAGTTCTAACAATACTCTGGTTTTGTTTTAAAAGGTCAAATACAGAAAGTTTAAGTTCGCCTACTTTATTCTTTAAAAACTTTTTGCCAATGGCAGCATTCCATAAACTGTATTTTTGATTGAAGCCTGCACTTAAGCCTGAATTTGCCTGATAAGAAACATCATTTTGTACAAACCAGCCCGTTTTACTTAAAAGATTTATTTGCGCTCCTATAGCCTGGTTTATATAATTATTATTTCCACTTCCGGCACCCGAAGTCTGGTTAAAATTTGAATTGTACGATAAATTGAAATCAATAAATTCGCTTATGTTACTTGCTAATACTACTCCTGCATTGTAAACAATATTATTGGTAATAATATTGATATTGTTTGTAAGCCCGGGCAGTCTGCTGTACGCAAAACCCGCATTTAAATTAAGGTTTGTTTTAATGGCTTTTAAGGGCATGCTGTAATTAAAAAAGGTACGTGCACTTCTATAACCATTAAGGTTTACAGGTTTGGTAAGCTGCGATCCTCTTTGAAGTTTTATACCATTTTGAATAATAGAATCTGTCTTAGGAATGTAGGTTGCGCTAGTTATATAATTATCTGCTGTTTGTAAGAATATATTGGCGAAAAAGCTTTTGCTGGTTTTAGAATTTGTATAACTATATCTTGTTGCAACAAACTGCGTGTAAGATTGTTTTAATGCCGGGTTACCGGTGCTTACTACTAATTGGTTGCTTTGGTTCACCACATCCTGCAATTGATTTACTGAAGGAAAATTTGTGGAGGTTCTGTAAAAAACCCTGATGTTGGATGATGCTGATATTTTTTTTCTCCAAATTAAATTGGGTAAGATATTAGAAAACGATTGACTGATATTTGTTTTGGTAGGGAATGTTCTGTCGCTTTCCAACTTAGCTTTTTGAAAACTTACACCCACAGAAAACAAATTGTCTTTATCAGGAACAAACCTATACGTTAAGCCTGCATTGTTGGTGGTAATCGTATTATTAAATTTGTTGGAAAGAGATTGATCAAGGGTTGAATATTTTTGCCCGTCAAAGCCGAATGTTTGCTGGTCTGCATTGTTTTTTTGTACAGAAGGATTGTAATCAAATTGCAGTTGTGCCTTTTTACTGACCGGTTCTGTGTAAGCAATTGTTCCACCAACAGTATACCCATTGTTCACATTATCGTAAAACTGGTTTTGCAAAGAATCAAAAATAACAGTATTTTTAAAATACCTGTAATCTGCATTTGAAATACTTTGAGAATTATTTTTTGAGAAGGTAGTATTTAACCCGAATGAAATTGATCTGCCTTTTTTAGGGAAGGAGTGACGGTACAAAATATTATTACGAATATTAAATCCGTTTCTGTCAGAAGTATTTTTTCCTAGAGAAGTATTTGCTGTATCATAAACTGCACCCCCGCCTCTTGCGCCATAAAAACTTTTGTAATCAGAAAAAGAGGTGCTGTTATTTTGCTGAAAATTAAAACTCGGAATAATAAATAAACTGTTGCTGGAATCAATGGTATATTCCAATCTTAAATTGATTCTGTTATTGGTATTTCTGGTTATTGAATTGCTTATTTGTCTTGTAAAAAGACTTGTATCTTTCCCACCCAAAAATGTTTCTCTTGTTGTGGTTGATTCATTTGTATTTCTGCTGTTGTTGTAAAAATAACTGCCTGCAAGGGTAATTTTTTTTCCGTATTGGTTGCTAAAATTTAAACCTGCTGCATTGGTTCTGCTAATACCGTTTGACTGGCCAACATTAAAATCGCCACCACCCCCGCCCGGGCGACCACCACCACCTTGTTGTCCACCGCCTCTGTTTCCACCACTGCTGCTTGTTAAGCCAAGTAAATCCTGCGATGCAAAGTTTTGCTGGTTGATATTATTAAAATTTCCAACCAATGATAAACGCCTGTTGCCTTTAAAAAAACTCACGTTACCACCTGCGCTGTATCTGTCATCTGTACCGTAGCCGCTATAAATTCTACCAAACCTGCCGTTTTTTAAACCTGCTTTTGTTACCACATTAATTGATTTGGTAGAGTTGCCATCATCAAAACCTGTTAACCTTGCCTGATCACTTAATCTGTCAAAAACCTGAATTTTATCTACCACTTCTGATGGTAAATTTTTTAAGGCGGCAGATGCGTCATCACCAAAAAAATCCTTGCCATCA
>JANLVW010000748.1:0-29961 GCA_031364205.1 Ferruginibacter sp. | reverse complement strand
TGCACGCTTCCTAATCCACAAACAAAGTACCTCGAAGAGAACCTAATAACCAATGATTTTCGTCAACGTACGAGATGATTACAACAGCCCTTTCTTTCAAATCAATAATAGGAGAATTAGTGTAAGAATAAATCCAAATTTTTCTTAAATTCGCTCTCCTTTTAAAGCATATAAAAGAATAAAGCCTCTTAGCGCTCTTTGCGAAAAAACTTAGCGCCCTTTGCGGTTAAAATTTTAAAAATTTATCATGAAAAAGTACCCTACATACACCCAACTAAACTTATCACAAATAAGTAAAGACATTTTAAACTACTGGAACGAAAAACAAACCTTTAGTAAATCAATTTCAACACGCGAAGGAAAAACGCCATGGGTGTTTTATGAAGGTCCGCCAAGTGCAAATGGCATGCCCGGCATTCACCATGTAATTAGTCGTACGCTTAAAGATCTTATCTGCAGGTATAAAACTATGCAGGGCTTTCAGGTAAAACGCAAAGGCGGATGGGATACTCATGGTTTACCAATTGAGCTTGGTGTAGAAAAATTATTGGGCATTACAAAAGAAGATATCGGTAAAAAGATATCTGTTGAAGATTATAACAAAAAGTGTAGGGAAGTTGTAATGCAGTATAAAGATAAGTGGGACGATATTACACAAAAAATGGGGTATTGGGTAGATCTGGAAAACCCTTATGTAACTTTTGAAAACAATTATATAGAAACACTCTGGTGGTGCCTGAGCCAGTTGTACAAAAAAAATTACCTGTATGAAAGTGTGAGCATACAACCTTACTCACCTGCAGCCGGAACAGGTTTAAGCAGCCACGAACTTAACCAGCCGGGAACATATAAAGATGTAAAAGATACAAGCGCAACAGTAATGTTTAAAGTGGTAACCGGGCAGTGGGGAGCTGGAAATGGAGAAGGCTTTAGGATAGCCAATGATGTAGAAAATGTAGGTGAAGAACTTTTTTTTATGGCCTGGACAACAACCCCATGGACACTCCCGTCAAACCTTGGTTTAACTGTTGGGCCAAACATAGACTATGTTTTGGTACAAACTTTTAACCCATATACTCATTTACTCAACAATGTAATTCTTGCAAAAAATCTTGTAGGGAAATATTTTAAAGAGGAAAGTAAAGATGGAGATTTTGAAAATTATTCTGTCGAAACAAAATCGATTCCATGGAAAATAATTGCAGAATTCAAAGGATCTGAATTGGAAGGATTGCAATACGAACAGCTTTTACCTTCAGAAGCAAATACATTAGAAAAGATAGAAGAAACTACCCCTGGCGCAAAACCGTTCCGTGTGATATTAGGCGATTTTGTAACCACTGAAGATGGTACCGGGATTGTTCATACTTCTCCGGCATTTGGTGCAGACGATTACCGTGTTGGCAAAAAAAATAACTTAGGAATATTAACGCTTGTTGACCGACAAGGAAAATTTGTTGAAGGAGTTGGAGAATTTAGCAATCATTATGTAAAAAATTACAAAGATGATGTAAATTTTATAGACGTAAACATTGACATTTCTGTAAAATTAAAATTGGAGAATCGTGCCTTTAAAATAGAAAAATACGAACACAGTTATCCGCATTGTTGGCGTACAGATAAACCAATTATATATTATCCGTTAGATGCTTGGTTTATTAAAACAACTGCTGTAAAGGACAGGATGGTGGAACTTAATAAAACCATTAACTGGAAACCGGCAAGTACAGGTACAGGTCGTTTTGGCAACTGGCTGGAAAATATGGTAGACTGGAACCTAAGCCGTTCCCGATTTTGGGGAACACCCCTGCCGATTTGGAAAACTGAAGATGGGGAAGAAGAAGTATGCATTGGAAGTATTGCTGAACTTAACCTGCAAATTAAAAAAGCAGCAGAAGTACTAGGTGGCGAAACAAACCAAAATTATTTGCATGAAGGAATACTTGATTTACATAAACCCTATGTTGATGATATAATATTGGTTTCAGTTTTAGGCAAACCTATGAAGCGGGTGCCCGATTTAATTGATGTTTGGTTCGATAGTGGTGCAATGCCCTATGCTCAATGGGGTTTGCCGGATGCATCTTCAAATGAATTTGGAGAACTAAGTACCGAAAATTTTTGGCATTATCATACTGCTGACAGAAATTCTCCTTTATTTGGTCAGGATGAAAATGCGGCCTTCCCTGCTGATTTTATAGCAGAAGGTGTCGACCAAACTCGTGGTTGGTTTTACACATTACATGCCCTTGGAGTTTTGCTGTTTGACAAGGTTGCTTACAAAACTGTTGTCAGTAACGGGTTGGTGCTGGATAAAAATGGCAATAAAATGAGTAAGCGTCTCGGCAACGTTATTGACCCATTCGGCACTATAAACTCATATGGAGCCGATGCTACCCGTTGGTATTTAATAACCAATGCTTCCCCTTGGGATAGTTTAAAGTTTGATGAAGAAGGTATAAAAGAAGTACAACGGAAATTTTTTGGTACACTTTACAACACCTACCAATTTTTTGCATTGTATGCCAATGTTGATGGATTTACATTTAAAGAAGAATATATTCCCCTACGTAAACGACCTGAGATAGATCAGTGGATTTTATCGTGTTTAAACTCACTTGTAAAAAATGTTTCACAGAATTTAGATGCTTATGAACCTACAGCGGCCGGAAGAGCTATTGAAGAATTCGTAGATACATTATTAAGTAATTGGTATGTGCGTCTTTGTAGACGCCGTTTTTGGAAAGGAGAATATGAGAACGATAAAATAGCTGCTTATCAAACTTTATACGAATGTCTCGAAACAATTTGCAGATTAATTGCGCCTATTGCTCCATTTTTTGCTGAATGGTTATTTCAAAATTTAAATTCTTCAACTAAAAGAATAGAACTTGAAAGTGTCCATCATTGTTTTTATCCTATAGAAAACGAATCAGTAATTCACCTAGCACTGGAAAAACGAATGCAGCTGGCGCAAGACGTGTCATCACTAATTCTCTCTTTGCGCAAAAAAGTCAACATTAAAGTAAGGCAACCCCTGCAAAAAGTTTTTATACCTGCCCAAAATGAAGAAATGACAGCCGATATAAAATTGATGGAGGAAATAATAAAATCAGAAACCAATATAAAAGAAATAGCAATACTAGCAGCAGATAATGATTTCATAAGAAAAAAAGCAAAGGCAAATTTTAAAATACTTGGAAAAAAATTAGGTTCTAAAATGAAATGGGCAGCAGTAGAGATTGAAAAATTTAATAATGAAACAATAGAAAAAGTTCAAAATAACGGAGTTGTTAATATTTTACATGTCGAAGCGAAAGATGAAGAATTAATTGATATTAAATTAGAAGATATTGAAATAATTACTGAAGAAATACCCGGATATGAAATTGCAACTAAGGGTTCATTAACAGTAGCATTAGACGTGATAATATCTGAAACACTCAAACAGGAAGGATACGCAAGAGAGTTTGTAAATAAAGTGCAGAATATTAGAAAAAACAATGGGTTTGAGCTAACAGACAGAGTAGAGGTTTTCATGTCTATAAATGAAACCGTTCACCATTCATTTATGAAATTTAAAAACTATATTTGCGCAGAATTATTGGCAGAAAAACTTGAATTTGTAGCTGATTTACAACAAGGCATACAAATTGATGTAAATGACGCCACCTTAAAAGTAAATGTTATAAAAAAATAGCAAGTATTTATGGCTACCAAAAAAGCACCCTCAAAACAAACTGTAAAAAAGCCTGTTAAGAAAATTGTCGCACCCGTGGGGAAATCAAAATCTGCTCCTTCTAAAAAATCAGTACCTGCAAAAAAGGGAGTCATTGTTAAAAAGGCTGTTGTTAAACAACTAGTAAAGAAAGTTATTTCGAAACCTCCGTTAAAGGTAACTATTAAAAAAGTAGTTAATTCGTTACCAAAACCGGCTTCAAAGCCTGTAGCAAAGCTGGTGAAAAATGTTGCAAAACCTGTCACTAAAGTTGCAACAAAATCAGTTAACAAGAGTACTGTAAAAAAATCTTTAAAAAATGCAGCTCAACAAAAACAAGTAAAGCAATTGCCTAAAAAAATAGAAGCAAAGAAAGTTGAACCCAAAGCAAAGCCGGTAAGCAAGACTGCAGTAAAAGTTGAAACTGTAAAGACTCCTGTAAAAGCAGTGGAAGTTGCTAAGCCTATCCCTAAAGTTTTACCAAAGGCTGCAACAGCAAAACCTGTTGTACAAAAACCTTTTGTATTACCAAAAATTAATACAAAAACCTCACGCAAGTACGAGCCTGATTTTACAAAATCTGTATTGGATAAAGCCCCTGTAGATCCCGGAGCTCCAATTGTAATGTACAGCGATGTCGATCTTTCTGAATTTTAAGAATTAATACAGCGCAAACTTGGGTCTGCAAAAAAGGAATTGGCATATCTTCAGGGCCTAATCACACGTAAAGATGATATGGGGGGCGATGAAGGTGATGGTCGTTACATGACAATGGAAGATGGTAGTTTGAGTATGGAAAGAGAACAACTTAGCCAGATGGCGAGTCGTCAAATAACTTTTGTTGACCATCTTGAAAAAGCACTAATAAGAATTCAAAACAAAACTTACGGTGTTTGTAGAATAACCGGAAAATTAATAGACAAAGCAAGATTACGTGCAGTACCGCATGCAACACTTAGTATAGAAGCAAAAATGAGTGGAGGAAAATAACAAGTTCCATTAAATTATAATTAAAAAAGGCTGTCTCAATTATAGAGACAGCCTTTTTGTTAATAAATATGTTCGTGTTTATTTTCAATAAAAAAATTCACTCATTCTAATATATTATTAATCACAAACAATATTTAGTTTATTGTTTTTTTTCATTTTACTTTTACGGCTTAGAGGATAATTGATTTTTCCTCATAAAATTTTAAAAGAAATGTGCAGCACAAAATTGTACAATAAATAAAGTTTATTATGGTTGATGTTATTTTAGGTTTACAATGGGGTGATGAAGGAAAGGGTAAAATTGTAGATTTTTTTGCAAAAGATTACGATGTTATTGCAAGATTTCAGGGTGGGCCAAATGCTGGGCACACTTTATATGTAAATGATAAAAAGGTTGTATTACATCAAATACCAAGTGGTATTTTTCATGCAGATAAAATTAACCTTATTGGTAATGGAGTAGTTTTAGATGTAGTAACCTTAAAAAGAGAATGCGAGTCTGTTGCTGCATTTGGTGTAGAATATAAAAAAAATCTTTTTATAAGCGAACGTACCCACCTTATTTTACCGACGCACCGTGCTTTGGATAAAGCAAGTGAATTAAGTAAAGGGACAGAGAAAATTGGAAGTACATTAAAAGGAATTGGTCCTGCATACATGGATAAAACCGGTAGGAATGGACTGAGAGTAGGAGATTTAAAAGATAAAAGTTTTACCTCACAGTATATTAAACTAAGACTTAAACATCAAAGACTCCTGGATAGTTTTAATTTTCAGGAAGATATTTCAGCATGGGAAGAAGAATTTTTTGAAGCATTGGAATTCTTAAAAGAATTAAATATTGTTAACGGCGAATATTTTATAAATGAAAAAATAGCAGCTGGCAAAAGAGTACTTGCAGAAGGTGCGCAAGGCAGCATGCTTGATGTAGATTTTGGAACATTCCCTTTTGTTACAAGCAGTAGTACCATAACGGGAGGTGTATGTTCAGGCTTGGGAATTGCGCCTCAAAAAATTAAAGAAGTAATTGGTATTACAAAAGCATATTGTACAAGGGTAGGAAGTGGACCTTTCCCTACCGAATTATTTGATGCTACTGGGGATTTTTTACGCAATACCGGCAATGAATTTGGCAGTACTACAGGCAGACCAAGAAGATGTGGATGGATTGACCTTGTAGCACTTCAATTTGCATGTATGATAAATGGCGTTACGCAAATTGTAATGACAAAGGCAGATATTTTGGATGGGTTAGAGGAATTAAAAGTTTGTAATTCTTACAAAATAAATGGAGAAGAAATCAACAGAATTCCTTTTCAAATGAACAAAATGCCAATTGATTCATCTTACCAATCTTTTAAAGGTTGGAATAAAGATATTACACAGGTAAAAACTTTTGAAAACATGCCTGCGGAAATGAACGCTTATATAAATTACCTGAATGAATTTTTAAAAGTCCCTGTAAAATATATCAGCAATGGCCCTGGCAGAGACCAGCTTGTAAATGTTTAAAGATTTATTAAAAATAGTATCAAAAATATTTGGCTATTTAAAATTACTGTCGAAAATTTACATTAATAATCTACTCAAACAATGGCAGTAAAAAAAGATACCGGCAAAAAAATAATTGCTTCTAAAACTGGAGAAAAAAAAGAGTCCGTAAAACCTTCATCATCTAAAGAAAAAAGTTTGGATGATGATGATTTGAATGATGACCTTGATGAGGAAACGCCGAAAAAAACAATAAAAGGGAAATCAAAAAAATCTTCTGAAGATGATGACGATGACGACGATATTGAAGTAGCAGATGATTGGGAAAAAACGGAAGAGGAAGAAGATTGGGATAAAGATTTTGATGAGTTTGACGTGCCCGCATCGAAAGAAAAAAAAGGGTCAGTCAAAAAAAATAAAGAAGAAGATGATGATTTGAAATTAGACGATGATTTTAAGGAATTTGATTTATTTGATGATGATGATGATTCGGGAAGGGGCAAAGGCGGGCGTTTTAATGATGATGATTATTAAATTTAATGATTATAAAAGATAATTTCTTTGAGAATTTTAAAATGAAAATGTTGAATTGGGCAAACCAATTCAACATTTTTTGTTTGTTGGATAATAATCATTATTCTTTTGAAGATGCATCTTTTGAATGCATGTTGGGTGTGGGTTGTGCGAGGGCTTATACTTTTGATGGAGATAATGATTTAGAAGCCTTTCAAAAATTTCATGATCAAAATCCATCATGGTTATTTGGACATCTAGGCTATAATGCAGCCGGTAACAGTTACATAAAACACAAGCAGTTAGATTTAAATTTTGGTGATGGGTTTTTCTTTGAACCTGAAACTATCATTAAATTATCCTTAAATAAAATCGAAGTTTTAAAGAGTAATAAAAATGCTGAGGTACTAATTGCAGAAATTGAAAACACGGTAATATTTTCTTTCGAAGAAAGTATTGATTTACAAATTAAATCTGTAAAAAATAAAGCTGAGTATATTGCTACAATAAGTAAATTAAAGGAGCATATCAAACGAGGAGATTGTTACGAAGTAAATTTTTGCCAGTATTTTACTGTTGAAAACGCTAGTATAAATCCCATAAATGTTTATAGGAAACTAACTGAATTGTCACCTGCTCCATTCGGGTCTTTGTATAAACTAAACGATAATTATTGTCTGTGCGCAAGCCCCGAGCGCTTTCTGCAAAAAAAAGGAGCACAACTTATCTCACAACCCATAAAGGGTACAAGTATAAGAGATGTAGATCCATTAAAGGATGCAGCTAACAAAAATTATTTAATTACCAGTACAAAGGAAAAGAGTGAAAATGTGATGGTTGTAGATCTTGTAAGAAATGATATGAGTATGGTTTGTAAAAAAGGTTCTGTTAGTGTAAAGGAATTATTTGCAGTGTACAGTTTCCCCCAGGTACACCAGTTAATAAGTACAATAAAAGGTACATTGGAGGAAGGTAAAAAATTTACCGACGCCATCCAAGCTTGCTTCCCAATGGGCTCGATGACGGGTGCGCCAAAAAAGCGTGTTATGGAATTGATAGAAGAATATGAATTTTCGCCACGAGGTTTATTCTCGGGAAGTATAGGTTATATAACACCTGCCGGTGACTTTGATTTTAACGTTGTAATTAGAAGTGTTTTTTATAATGAGAATAATAAGAAAATATCTTTTTTTGCGGGAAGTGGCATAACCTTTTATAGTAATGCAGAAGAAGAGTATGAAGAGTGTATGTTGAAAGCTAATGCCCTAATAAAGGTGCTTACAACCTAATTTTTTAAAAGAGTTATGAAGCTAAGATTTTACTTTTTTTACTTTTTTAGTTTTATACTGCATGGTACTGTTAGGAATTTCAATATCGCCGAGTAAAAATTGTACGCATTCATTTAAAATCTGGTATTTGGTAGAGAGAAACTGTCGCATTTTATCTTGTGGTAATATAAGTTCATACTTACCATTTGTAGCGATCTGATTATCAAATAATGGATTATAGCGGTTAAAAGCAATTATATCTATCGAAATACTTTTGGCAATAATTACCGAATTGTATTTGCCTGTAATAGTTTCTGTTTCTGCATTTTCCATTTCATTTAAACTCAGGGTAGGCTTATTCAAATAAGGATTTACTGCTGTAGCGCCACTTGAACTTATATTAAATCCAGAACTTCCTAAACCTGAACTGCCTCCACCTGTTTCCATGATATAATGCGTAGCAATAAATTTTTTTACATGGTTTCTGCTCTCTTCCGGTAAATTATATTGTAATGCCCAAAAATTTCGGCTTCCGCTTCTTTCAATTGCAGAAAAGACTCTTCCCGGTCCGCCATTGTAAGCCGCAATTACCAATAACCAATCGTGCGTTTGTTTGTATAATGAAAGTAAATATCTTGCCGCCGCATGCGTGCTTTTAAAATAATCCCGCCGCTCATCAACAAAATCGTTTACAACTAAACCATTTTCTCTGGCGGTATAAGGCATAAACTGCCAAGGGCCACCAGCACCAACCCAGCTGGTAGCATTTGTTTTTAAATTACTTTCTATTAAAGCCAGATATTTTAATTCTTTGGGCAATCCATACTGAGTAAATATATTATCTATTAGATTAAAATAAGGCATACACCACGATTTCATACCACTAAGTTGTTTTGCATGCATTCTTAAGTAATCCTGCATGTACGATTCTGCCTGAGGGGCTACCTGTGTAGAATAGGGCATTGAAGCGTTATAAGAATATGTAGGAAACAGATTTTTAAAACCATATCTCGTAAGTTTGCTGAAATACTGAATTTTATCTTTTTGTGGTAAAGTTTTGGTTTCAATAATTTCATCTATAATCTCTTCTTCTTCTTTAATGACAAGCTTAGCTGTATCTAAATGAATCTCATGAAACTCTTTTTTTACAGTTTGTGTAAAACCAATGCTTATCGATAAGATAAAACCAATAAAATATAAAAAGATTATTTTTGACATTTTATGCTTGACCTTCTTTGTTTAATTTAAATAGTGTTTCTGAAATGTTCAGTAAAAGTAACTCTTGTTCATTATTACATAAAATTTGTATGCCAAATGGCATGTTATTACTGTGTGAAAATAAAGGGAGTGTTATTGCGGGAATACCGGTAAGGTTTGCAAAAACTGTATATATATCAGCTAAATACATAGCTATTGGGTCTTTGTCTTGAACTCCAATACTAAATGCGGTACTTGGACTTACAGGCATAATTAAAGCATCATAAGTTTTAAAAATAGCTTTAACTTTTTTTACTAATAAATTTCTTATTTGTTGAGCTTTATTAAAATATGCATCATAATATCCTGCGCTTAAAACATATGTACCAAGCATAATTCTCCGCTTAACTTCAATGCCGAAACCTTCAGAACGATTATTTAAATAGAATTCCTTAAGATTTTTCGGTTTCATGTGGCTTTGAAAGCCGTAGCGTACCCCATCATATCTACTAAGGTTGCTACAGGCTTCTGCTGTAGTTAAAACATAATATGCGGGAATTATATATTCCATCAAATCAAAATCAATTTCAGTCGCTTGATGGCCTGCTTTTTCTACTGACTTTATAAATGATTTTATTTTTAAGTTTATTTCGGGGTCCAATCCTTTATGATTAAAAGCCTGTTTAAAGTAGGCTAATTTTAAAGTGTTTTTTTTCTCGGCTTTTTTAAGAGGTTCTATGTTCATGGTACTGTCCATCTTATCATGTGCACTCATTATTTGGAGTAATAATTTTACATCCTGAATAGTTTTCCCAAAAATTCCAATTTGGTCAAAAGAAGATGCATATGCAATTAAACCGCACCGCGATATTGTGCCATACCCGGGTTTTAAACCAATAATGCCACAGAAATCTGCAGGCTGTCTAACTGACCCACCGGTATCGCTGCCTAATGAAACCATGCACATGTCTGCTTGCACTGCTACTGCACTTCCTCCCGACGAACCGCCCGGAACTTTTGTTTCATCTAATGCATTAAGTACTTTACCATAGGCAGAATTCTCGTTTGTACTCCCCATTGCAAATTCATCGCAATTACAATTACCAATGATAATGGCCTCTTCATCTATCAAAAACTGTAATGCAGTAGCGGTATATAAAGAATGGAAATTATGGAGAATTTTTGATGCAGCTGTAATTTTATGGTCTTTGTAACAGATTACATCTTTTATTGCAATTATAACCCCGTGAAGTTTTTTTATAGCAGTACCGCTCAACCTTAATTCATCTAACTCGGTGGCTCTTTTTAGTGCTTCTTTTTCATATACTTCTACAAATGCATTAAGCTTTTCATTTTTTTTAATATTATTCAAATAATAGTTTACTGCATCTTTACAACTATAATTATTTTCAGTAAGATTATTATGATAACAATTGATACTAGTGAAGGAGAACATATTCAAACAGTATAATTTATAAAAATAAAAAGCCGAAAAGAATACTTCTTTTTGTAGAAAGTAATATCCTTTTCGGAATTAAATTGTGTACTATTTTACTAAACGTTTTTGATAGCATTCGCTTCTCTCATCTGTTGGAGCTTAAGTTCCTGCAATCTTATTTCTTCTGAAGAGGCATTTGTAACAATTTCCTTGTCTTTCATACCATTTTCCAATTCGCTCTTCACGTTGTCTTTTGCGTCCTTAAATTCACGCATCCCTTTACCAATTCCCCTCATTAATTCTGGGATTTTTCTACCTCCAAATAAAAGTAACACTGCTAATAAAATAAATATCATATGTTCACCTTGAAAGAGGGACAGCATTATAAATAAACTGTGTGTAATAATCATAATTATAAATTTAAAGTATAAAGGTAATCCAAAAAATAAATTTCATGAAAAAATAGATTGTTATATTTCAATTTAACAAACTGTGTTTGTTTATTCCCATTGCTTTTGATCCTCCAACTTCTTTGCATCTATCTTTTTTACCAATATGATGCTAATTTCAAAAAGTAACAACAATGGTAATGCAACAATCGCTTGGCTTATCCAATCGGGTGATGGGGTTAATATCGCAGCTAAAATTAAAATTAAAATGTAAGCATATCTTCTGTAAGCTTTTAAAAATGAAGAAGTGATTAATCCTATTTTTGCCAAAACCACTGCAAGTACTGGTAATTCAAAAGCCACTCCACAACCAAGAAGCAAATTATTAAGTGTGCTGATGTAATCATCTAAGGTAGGCATGTATTTATATGCTCCTGTGGTTCCTATTTGAAAATTAGCCAAAAAATTAAAGGTAAATGGTGCTAGTATATAATATCCAAATGAAGCTCCCAGAAAAAAACAAAATGACACCCAAAATATACTTTTACTGCTATATTTCAATTCTTTTGATGATAATGCAGGTTTTATGAATTTCCAAAATTCAAAGATTATGTAGGGAAATGCCGTAATAAGTCCCCCAATCATAGAAATATTCAGTGCCGCTACAAATGGTCCACTTACAGTATTACCCTGTAAAGGAATATTAACAGGAGGCATACACAGGGATTGCCCCATATGTAAGGAATGCCCAAATTGGCAAAGTACTTTGTAAGAAATAAAACCGGTTCTACTTGGGGCAAGAATTATATTATCAAAGATCCAATCTCTAAAAATAAAAAAGCATACAGCAACAACAATCCATGCTATTAAAGCTCTTACAAGATGCCATCGTAAAGCCTCTAAATGATCTATAAAGGTCATTTCTTTTATTTCGTCACCACTTTCTCCAATATTAAGACGGGCGAAAATTGATTTTTTTTGAATGGGTATCAATCTTTTATTCTTGGTTTTTGACCTTTAATATTTATGAGTGAATAACAAAATTACTGCCTAAAACGATTACTGGTATTTTTTTTTCAAAAATCAATAAAGTTTTTTTAAAACATTAAATAGGTCTTAATGGCGGCTGTAAAATAAAAAGAGCGAAACAAATTTTGTTTCGCTCTTTAATAATATTTATAATAAGATTATGCTTTACCTTTCTTAAGACCAACTGCCATTCTTTTTTCTTTAATACGTGCACTTTTACCGCTTCTTTCTCTAAGGAAATAAAGTTTAGCCTTTCTTACACGACCTACTTTGTTAAGAACGATGCTTTCAATGTTTGGAGAAAATGCAGGGAATAAACGTTCAACCCCTACACCATCACTTATTTTGCGAACGGTAAAAGTTGCTGTTGAACCTACACCCTGACGCTTAATAACATCACCTTTAAAACTTTGAATACGCTCTTTTACGCCTTCTACAATTTTATAATTTACAGTAATATTGTCACCTGCCTTAAAGTCAGGTAATGTTGGTATTGCTGTTAGTTGCTCGTGAACAAATGCTACTGCGTCCATATCAAATCTTTTTTGGATTGTAAATGTAGTAAATAAATTTTTATTAATAGTTGTAAAAGTAAATTTCTTTAATGATCGTTTTAAAAATACTTAATAGATGCACAATTCAACAACGGCTGCCGGATTGCAGTGGAAATACTTTTTTTAAGCCTTTGAGCAAAAAAGGTTGCAACGAAAAGCCGGGACAAAAGCTGAAAAATGCTTTAGGTTGAAAGCCCCAAAAAAACGGCGATGAATTTTCATCGCCGTCCAATATCTATTTAAAAAATTATCTCGCAATGTTTACTGCTCTTTTTTCTCTTATTACAGTAACTTTTATCTGACCCGGGAAAGTCATTTCTGTCTGTATTTTTTGAGCTATTTCAAAACTTAGTTTATCACTTTCTGCATCAGTAACTTTATCTGATTCGACAATTACCCTTAGCTCTCTTCCGGCCTGTATTGCATATGCTTTTTCCACTCCGTTGTACGATTGGGCAAGGGTTTCAAGGTCTTTAATGCGTTGAATATACTGCTGCATTATTTCTCTTCTTGCACCCGGCCTTGCACCGCTTATTGCATCGCAGGCCTGAATAATTGGCGAAATAACAAACAACATTTCCATTTCGTCATGATGCGCTCCAATAGCATTTACCACAGCAGGATTTTCACCGTATTTTTCGGCAAGTTTTGCGCCTAATAATGCATGGCTCAATTCTGTTTCTTCATCAGGGACTTTACCAATATCGTGTAATAAACCGGCACGTTTAGCCAATTTAGGATTCATGCCAAGTTCTGCAGCCATTATACCACAAAGATTTGCAGTTTCTCTGCTGTGCATTAATAAATTTTGACCGTAGGAAGAACGGAAACGCATACGGCCAACCATTCTTATCAGTTCTTTGTGTAAACCATGTACGCCCAATTCAATTGCTGTCCGCTCTCCAATCTCCATAACCTGGTCATCTAACTGGCGTTTTGTTTTCTCTACCACTTCTTCAATACGTGCAGGGTGTATGCGACCATCTGCAACTAAACGTTGTAATGATAATCGGGCAATTTCTCTGCGCAATGGATCGAAGGATGAAAGTACGATCGCCTCCGGTGTATCATCCACAATAAGATCTACGCCTGTTGCAGCCTCAATTGCACGAATATTTCTGCCTTCACGACCAATTATAGATCCTTTTATTTCATCACTTTCAAGGTTAAACACAGTTATTGAGTTTTCAATAGCCTGTTCTGCCGCTGTACGTTGAATGGTTTGTATAACAATTTTACGTGCTTCTTTGTTTGCTTTTAATTTAGCATCTTCAATAATTTCCTGCTGTAGTACAAGTGCCTGTGAATGTGCTTCCTGTTTTAGTCCTTCTATCAGCTGTGTTTTAGCGTCTTCAGCACTTAATCCTGCAACCTTTTCAAGTCTGCGAATGTGTTCTTCCTGGTGTTTTTCAAGCTCTGTACGTTTTACATTTACAATTTCTATCTGCTTGTTTAAATTATCTTTTATTACTTCATTATCTTTTACCTGCTTATCAACATTTGTTTCTTTTTGGTTTAGGCTTTGTTCTTTTTGCTTGATTTTATTTTCGCCTTCAACAATTTTTTGAGTGCGCTGCATAATGTCCTTTTCATTATCAATTTTCATTTGAGCAAAACGCTCCTTTGCTTCTATCTCTCTTTCTTTTTTGTAAGTGTCGGCTTTTAACTGTGCTTCCGCCACTAATTTTTTTGCTTCCAATTCCGCCTCCTGAACCTGTTTGTCTGTATTTTTTGCAAAGATCACTTTGCCTGCAAGTACACCTGCGATAAGTGCTGCTATACCGACGATGATGTAAATTATAGTTGAATCCATTTTATGTTAGTTTTTTTAAAGTATGTAATATATAAAAACCCTCTCCTAAAAGAGGGTATACAACGAAGATATGAAAAAGCCCTATAAATGCCAATGCCTTAAATAGATAGGAATGGAGCTAACAAACCTATCCCAAACTCTTTATAAAAAATTTGACGAAATATTTTTTATAATTGGGTTGTTGTATTTTGTAAAACAGCTGATATTTGTAATTCCATTTTACTTAAGGTAGCTGCCATTTCCTGATTAAGCATGGAGTTTCCTTCCCCACCTGCATTTTGCGTTGCGTACCAAATAATTACCATAGAAATATAATCCTGCATGTCATTTCCGGCAAACTGAGTTTTAAATTCAATGATTTTTTGATTAATCATGTTTACCGTTTTCCTGATAATTTCTTCATCTGACGGGGTCGTTCTTATTCTGTAAGTTCTATCTGCAATTACAATATTTATCGGAATAAGTTCACTCATACATTTTGTTTATGTCCAAGTAATGAAATGCTTTTTTCTATATTGCGGATGTAACCGTTGATTTTTTTTTCAAGATTCTTCTTTTCAGCTTCATCCATGGTATCAAGTGAGGCCTTTAATATAAGTTGTTCCTGTTGCAGTCTTTCTACCTGAATTTTATGGCTTGCAACTTTTTGATTAAGGTCGTTCACAATTTTATTTAATTGCAAATTTTCTGAAACAATTGCCGTATGCTGCTTCAGCAATAATTGCAGCTGGTTTTTTAATTGGTTGATATGGTTACTTAAGTCTGCCAAAAATTAATTTCTTATTGTTGCTTTTAAATGTTTTTCTAACGATAAAATAATTTTTTTCATCATGCTATCTGTATCTGAGTCTGCAAGGGTTTTTGTTTCGTCACTAAAAGTAAAATTTACTGCCATCGATTTTTTATCAACGCCAATTTTTTCGCTTTCAAAAATATCGAACAGTTTTATATTTTTTAATGATGAAATGTTGTTTTCTTTTATCGTGTTCTCAATATCGGAATAATCAATTTGCTTATCTACAATTATTGCTAAATCTCTTTGTACGGCGGGAAATTTTGAAATTTCTCGGTAGGTTAAGTTATTTTTTTCCTGCATCAGAATTATATCATCCCACACAAAATCTGCAAACAAAACAGGTTCTTTAATGCCAAATTGTTTCAATATTTTTTGTGATACATTTCCTAGTTTTCCTATCTTTTTTTTGTTGATAGAAATATCAATACCAAACTCAAGATCTTCATCTTCCAAAATATTTAAACTTATATTTTTTAGCCCACATGCGGCCAATACTTTTTCGCACATTCCTTTCAGGTAATAAAAGTCTGCTTTCGCATCTTTTTGCTGCCAGTTACCCTTGTTAATATTACCTGTTACGTATAATGCGAGATGATTAATTTCGTTGTAATGCCCTACAGCATTGGAATTATATATTTTTCCGAACTCATACAGTTTTAAGTCACCATTTTTGCGGTTAATATTATAGGCAACAACTTCAAGCCCGGTTTGTAAAAGAGATGGACGCATCACATTGAGATCAGCACTTAAATTATTGATCATTTTTACTGTGCCTGATAAAATAATATCTGAATAATATTTACTATCTGTAATACTGTTTGTAAAATTTCAGCAAAGCCATTTCCTGTGAGATAATTTGCTGTTTTTTCTTTTAATTCATGTTTCTTGTTATCGTAATCTGAAGAGGGTGAAATAGAAATAGTGGCCGGAATTTCTATGTTATCCAAACCATCAATTCTCATAATTTCTTCTACAATATCAGCTGGAATGCTAATATCAGGTTTACTAAAGGGTACATTGATCAATATTTCATCAATGCCTTCTTTTTGTATTTCAAAACCTAAAGCAAGTAGAATATTTTTAATGGTATCGGCATGGTAATTTTTACCACTAAGTTTTTTAAGGTAATGGTATTTTAACGACACCATTTTTTTTACTGCCGGTGTTGGATACATATCAAGAATTTCACTGCTTATTTGTCCGCCTGCAATCTCCTTAATCATTAATGCTGCTCTTTTTAAAACATTAACGGTATTACTTATGTCAACTCCTTTTTCAAATCTTGATGCTGCATCTGTCCTCAATTCATGCTTTAAAGATGTTTTTCTAATCGTCTCGTTATCAAACCATGCACTTTCTAAAAAAATGCTTGTTGTTTGGGGAGTTACACCACTTTCTTTTCCACCATAGACCCCTGCCATGCACATATTTTCTTCGCTGTTTGCTATCATTAAATCACCGGCAAATAATTTTCGTTCTTTATTATCTAGGGTTTTAAATAAAATTCCTTCAGCCGCATTTTTTACAATAATGCTATTCCCTTTTATTTTAGTAGAGTCAAAAGCATGCAAAGGTTGTCCCGTTTCATGTAAAATAAAATTGGTAACATCTACAATATTATTAATGGGCTTTAGGCCAATGCTTTTTAATTTATATTGAAGCCAGACAGGACTATCCTGAACTTTAATGTTGCTGATAGTAACGCCCGAGTATCGTTTGCAGGCATTGTTATTTTCTATAGTTACATTTATTGGTAAATTAATATTATCCGCTTTAAAGCCATTTTTAAATGGCGAAACTGCACGCATTTCTGCTTTATCGTGGTGCCATAAATAAGCACAAACATCTCTAGCAACACCAAGGTGGCTCATTGCGTCCATTCTGTTTGGGGTAAGGCCAATTTCAAAAGTATAGTCACTATAAGTTTCAAAAACATTGGAAGCTTTTGTGCCCGGCACTACCGTTTGTTCGAGTACAATTATACCGGCATGGCTTTCCCCAATCCCAATTTCGTCTTCTGCGCAAATCATTCCAAAGCTTTCAATGCCCCTTATTTTTGCTTTTTTTATATTGATAGGTTCTCCCGTTGATGGGTATAAAATACTTCCTACAGTCGCCACAACTACTTTTTGCCCTACTGCTACATTATCTGCACCACAAACAATTTGAACAGGTTCTGCGGCACCAATATCAACTGTGGTAATTTTTAGTTTATCAGCGTCAGGATGTTTAATGCAGGTGAGAATTTCCCCAATTACAATTCCCTTCAATCCACCTTTTAATGATTCGTATTTATGCCGGCTTTCAACTTCAAGCCCAATAGATGTAAGTATTTTACTTAACTCTTGAGGCTCGATGGAAACAGGTAAATATTCGCTGAGCCAATTGTAGGAAATGATCATTTTTTCTTTAAAAATTTGATTGCAAATATAAGCGTTTCGATTTGTCAATTAAATGAACCATACTCCCTAAATAATTTCTTTCAATATTTAAAAAATAATGGACGTTTATTTCCCCAAAAATTATTTTTTTAAAGTGTAAAAAAAAATATCGACGATTTTTATTTGTTGATAAAATTATCAATATCCAAATGACTGTTGATGGGCGTATGTTAATAGTGTTGGGTAAAAGAGGTGTATAAACTAACTTTACTTGTTAATTAGGGGTTAACAATTATATCATTAAAGTTAATAACACCGAATGTTAATTTAATATTACCTGATAGCATTTACCTTAGTCCTCCTTATAAAGACAAACAGTTTTTTTAAGCTTTTAAAAATTACATAACACGTTTATTAGCAATAAAATAAGAAGAATTACATGGAACTCAAAAACTTCAATAAAGATAAACTAAGAAGAAAACCACTGTTGGAAACAGGGAATATGGTTTATGGGAAAATTCCTCCTCAGGCACGGGATTTAGAAGAGGCTATTTTGGGTGCAATAATGCTCGAAAAATCTGCATTTGATGTAGTTGTCGAAATTTTAAAGCCTGAATGTTTTTACATAGAAGCCCATCAAAAAATTTATAAGGCCATGCAAAATCTGCAAATAAAAAATTTGCCGATTGATCTGTTAACAGTAGTTGAAGAATTAAAGTATAATGAAGAATTAGAATTTGTTGGCGGTGCTTATGCCATCACAAAACTTACCAATGTTGTTGTTTCATCCGCCAATATTGAGGCACACAGCCGAATTGTTTTACAAAAATTTATACAAAGAGAACTGATCAGAATTAGTGGGGAAATAATTGGCGAGGCTTACGAAGAAAGTGCAGATGTTTTTGACCTTCTCGATGAAGCAGAATCAAAGTTGTTTAAAATTACCAATAATCATCTCCGTAAAAATTTTGAAGATATTGGAAATATCCTCATCAAAACGATTAATCGTATAGATGAAATGCGCAACCGGCAAGATGAAATGACGGGGGTACCAACGGGTTTTCCATCACTTGACAGACTAACTTATGGCTGGCAGGCGACCGATCTTATTATTCTTGCTGCAAGGCCATCGGTAGGAAAAACGGCCTTTGCCTTAAACCTTGCACGTACAGCAGCCTTACATCCCACAAAACCTACAGCGGTTGGTTTTTTTAGCCTGGAAATGAGCAGCAGCCAACTTGTACAAAGAATATTAAGTGCAGAAAGTGAAATATGGCTGGAGAAAATTGCAAGAGGTAAGTTAGAAGAGCATGAAATGAAGCAGTTATATAAAAAAGGCATAGAAAAATTAAGTAAGGCACCGATCTTTATTGATGATTCTGCTGCTTTAAACATTTTTGAACTGCGTGCCAAATGCAGGCGATTAAAAAGCAAACATAATATTGGAATAATAATTATTGATTACCTGCAACTTATGAGTGGCAGCGCAGATCGTAATAGTAACCGAGAGCAGGAAATCAGTAAAATATCAAGAGATTTAAAAGCACTTGCTAAAGAATTACAAGTGCCCATTATTGCTCTTTCGCAGCTAAGCCGAGAAGTGGAAAAAAGAAAAGAAGGTAACAAAATTCCTCAGTTAAGTGATTTAAGAGAATCGGGTGCCATTGAGCAGGATGCGGATATGGTTATGTTTTTATACCGCCCGGATTATTATGATGTAACTACCAATGAAATGGGCGAAAGTAACAAAGGTGAAACCTATGTAAAAGTTGCAAAACACCGTAATGGTAGTTTAGAAACCATAAAATTAAAAGCAGAATTACATATTCAAAGGTTTATTGAAGAAGAAGGCGGCAGTGATAATTTTAACCCAAATATGGGTGGAGGCAATTGGAAGCCTGCGAATAGTGGTGGCAGCGATGGAGCTAATTTGTACATTCAAAAAGGCAGTAAAATGAACGATGGACAATTTGATGATGAAGCACCTTTTTAAGTTTTAATCAACATGGCTTTACCATTTTTTTATACAGAGGTCTTTTCACCCATTAATAATATTATTGTATTAAATGAAGAAAACTCCAGGCATATTGTGCAGGTATTGCGAATGGCTGAAGGACGGCAAATAAATATTACCGATGGATTAGGAACTATTTCTACCGCCGAAATTGTAGAAGCTCACAAGAAAAAGTGTAAAGTAAAAATTATAGATACTTCAAAACAAATTGCACCTGCTAAAAAAGTTTGCATAGCGATATCTCCTGTAAAAAATAGCAGTAGGTTTGAATGGTTCTTAGAAAAAGCTACAGAAATAGGTGTGACAGAAATTGTGCCTCTGATTTGTGAGAGAACCGAAAAGCAATATTTAAAACATGATCGGTTACGGGGAATATTAATAAGTGCAATGTTACAGTCACAGCAGTCATGGTTGCCCGTTTTGAGGGAGCCGGTTAAATTCGAAAAATTTGTAGAAGGACACAAATCAAACAATAAATATATTGCTCATTGCGAAGAACAAAATAAGATTTCTCTTAAAGAAATAACCGGACAATTTTCCAATAAAATAATTAACCAATCAATAATTCTTATAGGGCCTGAAGGTGATTTTACAAAGCATGAAATTGACTTTGCTTTGCAAAATAATTTTACATCGGTAGCATTAGGCAATAGTAGATTAAGAACTGAAACTGCAGCAATGGTAGCGGCTACACTGCTTTGTGTAAGTTAATGCGCATTGTCAGAATCGTTCTCATTTTTATCTTCTATGAATGGTTCATTTAAACGAACAATTCTTTTTTTATTTTGCCTTTTTAGCATGGTCATATTTAATAATTGAACGAAAAATGATAATACCATAACAAAATAAATATAATCTTTTAGATCAAGCTCATGTGCTTTATCGGGAGACCAACCTTCTATTACCAGGCTTAAGACACTCATAAGTAAAAATGAAAGTGCGAGCATTTTTAAAGTGGGATACTTATGTATGAAAGCTGAAATTACCGAGCTAAAAACAAACATGATTATCATGGCTATAATTACAGCATCTATCATTATTTCTACATATTTTGCTTTTCCTACTGCAGTTATAATGCTGTCAAAGAAAACACTGCATCTATAATTACTATTTGTACCAAAGCTTTACCCAACGTTAATTTACCTTAGCTTGCGTCTGCAAGATGGTCTTCCCCTTCAAGTTTTTCATTTATTTCTTTTACTGATTTATAAATAAGAAATAAACCACCCACCAACATTACAATACTTGCCAAATCGAAACCTTTGCCAAACCAATTTTCTGGAATAATAAAATTTCCTTTTTGAGAACAACCATCCCAGCGCCATAAGTAAAAGACTCTACAATTATGCCTGACATCTTCCAAAACAGCCGTGCATTTTTTCTGTTTTGCATCAGGTAATCAGATCATAATGATGCTTAGAGAAATTACATTGTCTATACCAAGAACAACTTCAAGGAGAATCAATACAAAAAAACTAATTATACTTACTCATGTAAATAAATGTGCCATAAAAAGATTTGACTATCAACGATTCACTACCGACCATTTATTACATATCATTTTCAATATTCAATATTCATTGTTTTTACTTACTTCTTTTTAATCTCTGCCACATACTTGCAAATGTTTTTTACAATGGCAGGACCTTCGTAGACAAAACCGGTCCAAACCTGTACTAATGCGGCACCCGCATCCATTTTTTCTACTGCATCTGCACCGGTAAAAATGCCACCGCTTGCAATAATGAGCATAGTGCCATTTGTTTTTTGTGAAATATACTTCACCATTTCTGTAGCTCTATTCTTAAGAGGCAATCCACTTAAACCACCAGCACCGATTGTATTTAATTGTTGAGCCGTTGTTGTAAGATTTATTCTGTCAATGCTGGTATTTGCAACAACCAAGCCATCCAAATTTATTTCCTGCGCAAGGTCAATAACATCATCAATTTGTAATTGGGTCAAATCGGGTGCAATTTTTAAAAGTATCGGCTTTTGAACAGTAAAATTTTTATTAAGATTTTGTAGGTGTGAAAGAATTTTTTTCAAAGGTTCTTTCTCCTGTAGTTCTCGTAAACCCGGCGTATTTGGGCTGCTCACGTTTACAACAAAATAATCTACATACTCATGTAAAGCATTAAAGCAAATTTCGTAATCTTTCCTGGCATTTTCATTGGGGGTAATTTTATTTTTACCAATGTTGCCACCAATGATGAGTTGCGAGTTTTTAAGTTTTGAGTTACGGGTTGAATCTATTCGTAATTCGTCATTATTTAATTTCCATTGTTTTAAACGCTGCGCAACAACCTCAACACCTTCATTGTTAAACCCCATGCGGTTTACAAGTGCTTTATCTTTTGGTAATCGAAATAGTCGGGGCTTATCATTTCCATCTTGTGCCAAAGGAGTTACTGTACCGATTTCAATAAAGCCAAAACCAAGTGCCTCTAGTTCATTTAAATATTTTGCATTTTTATCAAACCCTGCGGCAAGGCCGATTTGGTTTTTGAAAGGAAGGTCTAACAGTTTAGGGTTATGGGTTCCGGGTGTCGAGTTGTTTAACTCGTTACTCTTAACTCCTAACTCGTCACAACTGTATTGATTGGCAATCATTCTTTTTATAAACCCAGCTTTACAAAGCAACTTTAAACCATTCATAGAAAAATGATGCACTTTTTCTGCATCGAACATAAATAAAATACTGCGTAGAATTTGATACATAATTACTGCAAATATATACCGATCATTTTTTTTACAGATTGTTTTAAAAATCTATCTTTGATATATAAAGTTGTACAAACAACTAAATAGAAGTTAGACATTAGGCTTTAGATTTTAATCATAATCTTTTCTCTACTAATATGGATAGAAGAAGAAAAAAATTAATGGGTGAACCTTTTCGTAATAAGGACATTAAATTAAAATAGACTGTAAGGTTGAGCTTTGATGAAAACGATTTTAGACTGTTTTTACGGGGACTTCTTCAACAAGCTCTGTCTGACAATCCTTAACTAAATGACACCGGGCTGCGGGATAGAAGTAAAAATACTTTTTTGCTGCCTTTGAGCAAAAATGATTGCAACGCATAGCCCGGACAGTTGTTGAACAAAGATTTAATTGCTTAGAGCCCCAAAGAATAGAGGGAATACTAAATTTATAACGAATCATGTGTAATTATAATTGATGGTTTAAAAAATACGACATGCAGGAAGCATACATAGTTGCAGGTTACAGAACGGCTGTTACAAAAAGTAAAAAAGGGGGATTTAGATTTACCCGACCCGATGATTTGGCGATAGATGTAATAAAAGGGTTACTGGCAAGCGTACCGCAACTTGACCCAAAAAGAGTGGACGATGTAATTGTTGGAAACGCTGTACCTGAAGCTGAGCAAGGGTTACAGGTTGGAAGAATTATTGCTGCAAGAGCGGTAGGTTTTTCTGCGGCAGGTATTACTATCAACAGATATTGCGCCAGTGGATTGGAAAGTATCGCAATGGCTACAGCAAAAATTCGCAGTGGGATGGGTGAATGTTTTATTGCAGGTGGTGTGGAAAGTATGAGCCTTGTGCCAACTGCAGGCTGGAAAACAGTGCCTGCATATTCAATTGCAAAAGATGAACCTGATTATTATTTAAACATGGGATTAACGGCTGAAGCTGTGGCGGCAGAGTATAATGTTAACCGGGAAGATATGGATGCGTTTAGTTACAACAGCCACATGAAAGCAGCAAATGCCATTAAAGAAGGCTATTTTAAAAATGGTATTTTGCCGATAAATGTAGAGCAGGTGTATGTGGATGAAATGGGTAAGAAAAAAATAAAATCGTATGTGGTGGATACAGATGAAGGTGTGCGGACGGATACTACACCAGAAGGATTGTCTAAACTAAAACCTGCATTTGCAGCAGGCGGAACCGTAACTGCGGGAAACTCTTCACAAACGAGTGATGGTGCGGCTTTTGTGCTGGTAATGAGTGAAAGAATGGTAAACGAACTTGGCTTAAAACCAATTGCCCGATTGGTAAATTGTGCAAGTGCAGGTGTGCACCCACGTATAATGGGCATTGGTCCTGTAGAGGCTGTACCAAAGGTTTTACGGCAGGCGGGAATGACCTTAAACGATATTGATTTGTTTGAATTGAATGAGGCTTTTGCATCTCAATCTTTAGCGGTAATAAGAGAACTAGGGTTGAATAATAATATTGTAAATGTGAATGGCGGTGCTATTGCACTTGGTCATCCATTGGGTTGCAGCGGTGCAAAATTATCTATACAACTCATACATGATATGAAGCGTTTAAATAAAAAATATGGTATTGTAACAGCCTGTATTGGCGGTGGGCAGGGCATTGCGGGGATTATTGAGAATATAGAATAAGTCTTAAATTATACATTTATTAAAGCCTGCTACTTAGCAGGTTTTTTTGTTTAGGATTTTATTATAAAAATCTTTTGCAACATCATTGCATTTAGTATATTTGCAACATAGTTTCAAAAAAATGTATAAAAAATGAATATTTTTAAAAGCATTGCTTTCATAATTTTCTTAACATCCAATAGTTTTTCACTTTCTGCACAAAATAGTACTTCAGGAAAAATTACGTCTTCCAAAAGCAGACTGCCGATAAATGGAGCTAGTGTCAGTATCAACGATCTTAAACTTACTGTTCTAACAGACTCAGATGGTAATTATAAATTTAAGAATTTACCCAACGGTAATTTTTTAATGGAAGCAAGAGCTGTAGGGTATAAATCGATTAATTACACTGTAGATTTTTCTACAAACACAACAAAAGATTTTCAGTTACCCGAAAATATAATTGAGGAAAGTGAGGTGGTGGTTACCGGACTTTCTAAAGCTACTCAGATAAAAAGGAGCCCTATACCAATAGTTACGATTAGCAAGGCAATGATGCAGACTAATATTAATACAAATATTATTGATGCCATTACAAAAGTACCCGGTATAACTGCTGTTACAACCGGACCAAACGTTTCAAAACCTTATATAAGGGGTCTTGGATTTAATCGTATTCTTACTTTATTTGATGGTGTGCGGCAGGAAGGACAACAATGGGGGGACGAGCATGGTATAGAAGTTGACCAGTATAGCATTGAAAGGGTGGAAGTAGTAAAAGGACCAGCCAGTTTAAGTTATGGTTCAGACGCGCTTGCCGGTGTTGTAAACTTGATACCAACCCAGCCTGCACCAGAAGGGAAAGTTATTAGCGACTTTACAACTGAATATCAATCTAACAATGGAATGTTTGGTAATTCTGCCATGGTTGGTAGTACAAAAAATGGGTTTGAATGGATGGGAAGACTATCGAATAAACAAGCTACAAATTATCAAAATAAAATAGATGGAAGGGTCTATGGTACTGCGTTTAATGAGCGTGATGCAAATGTATATTTGGGAATGCACGGTAAATGGGGTTTCTCTCACCTAAGTATGTCTGTATTTGACGATAAACAAAAAATACCTGATGGAAGCAGAGACGCTGGAACTGGAAAATTTACAAAGCAGATTACTGAAATAGATACGCTACGCCCAATTGTATCAAACAATGAATTAAAATCGTATGGCATTGATGGTAATTACCAACACATACGCCACTATCGTATTTACAGTAACAATAGTTTTACTTTAGGAAAAGCTGGTCGGTTGGGCATAAACCTTGCTTATCAAAATAGCCACAGACAAGAGTTTTCTCACCCAGAAATGCTTACTGTACCCGGGTTAGACCTTAACTTGAACACATATAATTATGATCTAAAATATTTTGTACCCGAATTAAATGGTTGGAATCTTACCTTGGGTGTAAATGGTATGTATCAAAAAAATAATGTGGAAAAAGGTACAGATTTTATCATCCCATCTTATCATCAATTTGATATTGGACCTTTTGTTTATGTTAAAAAAACATTCAATAAGATTGATGTTTCCGGTGGTGTAAGGTACGATAGCCGAAATTTTGCAAGCAATCAATTATACACAATGCGAAACAGCGTTACTGGTTTTGATATGCCAGTTACAGATACGACTGCAGCTGATTTTAAATTTGCAAAAAGTACCCATCATTATCATGGGGTTTCTGGGAGTGCGGGGTTAACCTATAATGCTACGGACAAATTATCATTTAAATTTAATATAGCTAGGGGCTACAGGGCACCTAATATTTCTGAAATTTCTTCAGACGGTGTGCACCCCGGTACAAACAGTTTTCAGATTGGTGGTTCAAGTTTTAAACCAGAATTTAGCACGCAAGAAGACATAGGACTTGTATATGCATCCAAATTATTTATAGTTAACCTAAGCCTTTTTAATAATAATATTAAAGATTATATTTACAACCAAAAATTAATTAATTCAGCGGGCAATGATTCAATAATAATTGCACCCAACCAAACATTCAAATTTCAGCAGGGTAAAGCAAACTTGTATGGTGGAGAAATGAATATTGATATTCACCCAATTAAAAATTTGCACTTTGAAAATAGTTTTTCGATTGTATATGCAGTAAATAAAAGTCTTAATAACGGTAAGGCTTTAAATGACAGTGCTAAGTATTTACCTTTTATTCCACCTTTTCATGGTTTATCAGAACTTAGATATGATATCAATAATAAAAATCATCATATTGTTAATGGCTTTGTAAAAGCACAGTTTGTATATTATGCTGCACAAAATCGTGCATACCTAGCCAACAATACTGAAACACCAACGTCGGGATATAGTTTGTTTAATGTTGGTTTGGGTACAGGAATTACAAATAAAACCGGAAGGTCAGTTTTTAATATTTATTTAATGGCAAACAATCTTCTTAATGTAGCTTATTATGATCATTTGAGTAGATTAAAATATTTTGTTTCTCCAACTGATGTAAATCAAAGCCGAGGTATTCACAATGTGGGGAGAAATTTTAGTGTAAAATTAAATGTGCCGCTGGTTTTTAATTTGAGAAAAGGATAGAGTATTGAACAGTGAAAATATGAATGGTGAATTGTAAAGATGTTATTAGTGAGTTTTGGATCATAAAACTAATCTTCTATTAGGTTTTTTGTTTACATTTTAATTATCTCTTATTTAATTATTTACAATTCCCAATTCAATAATCAAATTTGGTTGGACTTGTTTTTTTATAATTCTTATCGTAGCTAACAAAAAAACGAATATATAAAACCCTGCTTATGCGCATGAGCCATGGTTGTGCTACAATTAATATTACGGCATTAATGCCAAGCCACCAGTAAATTCTGTTGTCGCCATCTTTTACTGAAACACCAATTAATACAACCCAGGCCACAAATGTGGCTACAGATAAAGCTACTGTAAGTGCATAACTCACATAACTTGTGCCATACCAAAAGCCAGGCTCCATATCGTATTTTTGGCCACATTCAGAACAGTTTTCGGGCATATCAAAAATATATTTTAACGATAGTTTTCTGTAAGCGCTTTTGTGTGTAAACATATTTCCACGTCTGCATCTTGGGCATTTCATGGTAAGCATACTCCAAAGGCCATTCGGTTTAGGCGCACTGATTTCTGTTTCCATTTTATTGTTCCTTAAAAGTGAGTTTAAAATAAACCATTATAAACACCATTGAAAGAACAATGCCATTTGTAATAATGATTGGATATAAATTAGTGAGAATTCCGTACAAAAGCCAAAGTGAAACATTTAAAACAAGAAACAACAATGTGCCCATGCTCAGATCTTTTGCAGATTTTGTTTTCCAAATTTTTATTACCTGCGGCAAAAAAGTTACAGAAGAAACTATGCCACCTGCAGCCCCGACCAAATTAATTATACCCATTTTTAAGCTTTTGCAGTTAACTTTTTTCTTTCCCCAATCTGTTGGCGCCACATTGCATAATACAATCCTTTTTCTTCCAATAAAGATTCGTGCGTACCTGTTTCTACTACTTCACCCTTTTCCAAAACGTAAATTCTGTCTGCATGCATTATAGTGCTTAACCTGTGCGCTATTAATATTGTTATCTGTTCTTTTAAAGCAGATATTTCTCTGATGGTGTCAGTTATTTCTTCTTCTGTAAGAGAATCCAATGCCGAAGTAGCTTCATCAAAAATGAGCAGTTTTGGTTTGCGTATTAGTGCACGGGCAATGGATATTCTTTGCTTTTCGCCCCCGGATAATTTTAAACCACCTTCCCCCAACATCGTATCTAAACCTTTCTCTGCTTTTGCCAAAAGATTGGTGGCACTAGCTTTTACCAATACTTCATTCATTTCTGCTTCGGTTGCGCTTGGGTTTACAAAAGATAAATTTTCTCTTATGCTCCCGCTGAATAAATTCGTATCCTGTGTTACAAAACCCACTTGGCTGCGAAGGTCTTCAAAACTTATCTTTTTCTCCTCTATACCATTGTATAAAATTTTGCCATCCTGTGGCCTGTATAGTCCGACAAGCAGTTTCATTAAAGTAGATTTTCCACTGCCTGATGGGCCAACGAATGCTATAGTTTCACCGATGTTTGCAGTAAAGCTGATATCATCAATAGCTTTTACAGAAGCCGTTTGGTGTTTAAAGCCAACATGATCAAAATGAAGCGAATTTATAAATCCAATATGCGTAGGGTTTGCAGCCGTAGGTTCCGGAGCTTTCTGCATTAATGCATCAAAATTATTTAAAGAAGCTTCTGCTTCTCTGTAAGAAACGATGATGTTGCCTATCTCCTGCAAGGGTCCAAAAACAAAAAATGAAAATACCTGCATGGTAACTAATTGACCCGCGTTCATATCATTTTTAAAAATCAAATACATTAGCATAAACAAAATTATCTGGCGCAGCGTATTTACAAAAGTACCCTGTATAAAACTTATGGTACGTGTCCGTTTTACTTTGCTCAGTTCCAGGCCTAAAATTTTAAAAGTATTTTTATTTAGTCTTTTTACTTCCTGCCCGGTAAGGCCAAGGCTTTTTACCAATTCAATATTTCTTAAAGATTCTGTTGTTGCACCGGCAAGCGAAGTCGTTTCAGCAACAATCGTTTTTTGAATAGATTTTATTTTTTTACTTAATAAATTTGTTATAACGATGAGTAAAATTATTCCGCCAAAATAAATGAAGGGAAGTTTAGGATCAATCCTGGTAGAGTACACAGCTACAATAATTATCCCCACAACTACCGGAAAAAGTATATTTATAAAAGCCGCAATAAATTTTTCGGTATCAATTCTAACTTTGGAGAGAATGCTTAATGTTTCTCCGCTGCGCTGGTCTTCAAAATCCTGATAAGGGAGTTTCATAGCGTGCTGAAGACCATCTGTAAAAACGGTAGCCCCAAATTTTTGAGTGATGGTTGTCAAAAAATAATCCTGAAATGCTTTAGCAATTCTGCTTACCATAGCAACAGTAATAGATGCTATCAGCAAAGCAGCTACTCCATAATAAGGTTTGGAAAAAGAAAAGAAAAAATCGTGAATGCTCATTGCACTTTCCGGCTTTTGGTGTGCACCCGCAAGGTTTACAAGCTTACCGAGTATTATTGGATCAATAAGTGAAAAACTAATGTTTACAGCAGCTAAACAAAGCGTAAAAATCATGAGTCCTTTGTAAGGCTGTAGATATTTTAATAATAATTTCATTGTAAAATTTATATTTATTGCAGATAGGTTCTTGTCGGATTATCAAATTGGGTGCAAATTCGTAAAAAATGACGGAAAGGCAAGAATGTTCTAGAATAGTTTTAATAAAATTGCTTATTTGGCATTTATGTTGATGATCTTGTGAATTCAAAAAACTATTTATTAAATTAGAGTATTAAAATAACTTCATGAACATTACTACAAAGCAATATCCTTTTTATTTAAAAAGTACAGTTATTCTTTTTGGGCTCATGCTGCTTGTATTTGCATTGTTTACTTTAAAAGGAATTATAGCACCAATTGCTTTTGCGCTTATTATTGCCATCCTTTTAAACCCGTTGGTAGGAAAATTACAACGCAAAGGCATTAGGAGAATATTAGCTATTGTTATATCGCTGATGTTGGCATTCGTAATAGTAGGTGGAATTTTATATTTTATAAGTTCGCAAATAATGAAATTTGGTGATAACCTGCCACAACTTAAATTAAAATTTAACGAGCATTTAATTCAACTGCAAAACTGGATTGCGGCAAAATTTAATGTGTCGGTAGCAAAACAGCAACAAACAATCAGCGATGCGCTTAATGGAAGTAAATCATTTTTTGGAAGTGCATTGGGAGGTTTTTTAGGAACCCTGGGAGTTATTTTTTTAGTGCCTGTATATTCATTTCTTTTACTGTTTTATAAAAAATTGATTGTTAATTTTTTTCATGAATTATTTGCAGAAGAAAATTCAGAAAAGGTTTCTGATG
>JANLVW010000307.1:0-3727 GCA_031364205.1 Ferruginibacter sp. | reverse complement strand
TCCCAAGGTGCTTTACCTTCTACAGTTAAACCCATACTACGGGCAGTTCCTGCAACCATACTCATTGCGCTGTTAAGCGAAAAAGCATTAAGGTCAGGCATTTTATCTTTTGCAATTTCTTCTACCTGTGCCCAGGTAACTTTACCAACCTTTACACGGTTAGGTTCTTTAGAACCGCTGGTAATTTTAGCAGCTTCCATTAATTGTACAGGAGCAGGCGGGGTTTTAATTACAAACTCAAATGATTTGTCACTGTAGACTGTGATGAGAACCGGTAATACTTTACCGGGTTTATCCTGTGTTCTTGCGTTGAACTGCTTACAGAACTCCATGATGTTGACACCTTTAGACCCCAATGCAGGCCCAATTGGCGGTGCAGGGTTGGCTTGTCCTCCTTTACATTGGAGTTTTACATAAGCCGTGATTTCTTTAGCCATATTTTATTTTTTTGGTGATAACGTACCGCCTTATGGTAGTACTCCCAATCCCTAACTAATAATAGGAATTATTCAAAAGAACTGTTTGGGGCTGCAAAAATATACAAAATTTAATAAAAAGAACAAACAAATTATAAAAAAATTGAAGTCTTTGTTTTTTAAGAGCCTCCTTTTTTATTGCTTAAAAATTTCCTTCGTATTATATTTTGCACCGGTTCATTTTCTATTTTGCTTTGGAGCCAGCTTAAAATATCTAGGTACTGGTAAGAGCGCCGATTATATTTATCATGAGCTGTTTTTTCCAGATTTGCTTTCAACAAAATAAAAGCATTTTGCAAATCCTTAGGTCGGGATGATAATGACTTCTTTAAAAACAAAAATATTTCCGACAACACAGCATCGAGATTTTCCATTTTAGAAAGGAAACGATAAACGGACTTTATAAGATATTCTACGAGTTCCATATTTCCTAGCTCATAATGGGCTATCAAATGAAGCAGGCGTGCAAAACACTGTATATCGGTTCTTAATTGTCCTACTTTTAACTGGATAATTTTGTTTAAGTAATCAATTGCCTCATCATTATTACCAGAGCCAAAATACATACTCGCTATTTTATAATAAAAAACAAGTACCCTGTGCGTATCTATATATTGTGCATATTGTTTTAATTTTTGATTAATAGATGGAACAAGCGATAACCCTTTAGTAAATGTTCCTTCTAAAAAATGCATATTAATTTTTGCAGTATACAAATACACAAAGGTTTGTATTTCCAAATTTTGATTAAAGTCACTTGAAGACGCATAAAACTTTTCAAACACACTCAACTCATGTATCATCTTTCTATGATTGCCTGTAATAAAAAGTGCATTTAGCAAATTATGCATGGCTTTTACATAAAGAAAAGGATCATCCTTTTTTGCTTCAGGGAAATCTGCAAAAAGCTGAACCCACTTTTGTGTGTGCCTGTAATACTTTGTAAAATCCAATTGAATAATATAGTACCAACAGTAACTCTGATGCAGATACGCTTTCCCAAAAAAACTTATCTGTGTTTCATTTATATCTTTTATGTTTTCTCTAAAAATTTGTTCTATTTCTATACTATGCTTTTCATCCCTAACATGACCATTTTCAAGATATAGTTCGTACATACGCAATGCAATATTTGATAAATGAGTTACTTCATTAATTTGCTTTAAAACAAAACCGGTCTCGTTTATAAGCTTGCCTGCCCTACCCTTTAGGCTTCTGGTAATATGTCTGGATTCAATATCTTTTTCAAATTGAAGAATATCCTGCGTAAGAATAAAATGACTATTTGCTTTTGCTGTTACTTTTATTTTTTCTAAAATTTTTAGGGCCTGCAATATTAAACCCCTGTTGTATAATATTCTTGCAAAATCTATTTGTTCTCTTATCTGTATTTCAGTATTTTTTTCGCTGAGTAGCAGGCGCAAAGCAGTAAGTAGTTCCCCATACAAATGAGCTTTGATATTAGGTAATTGTTGCCTGCTTATTGACGTGACTTTTTTTAAAATTTGATCTTCATTGTAGTCTTTAACAGCATCTAATACTGCAAACAGTTGAACAAATTTTGCATCTGCATTTGATTGATTGCGCAGAATATATAATTTAAAATGACGCTTTTCAGCAGGGGTAAGTGAATTTACTAATAAAAAAAGCGGATCATTATTACTGTTTGGCATCGTAGAATATTTTTTCAAAACCCTTTATAAACAAGCTTTGTAGCCTGAAATAAGTTCTTTTAACACTGTAATTTATTTCAATTAAGATTTCATTTGAGGTGATTAGAGAATTAGTTTTAATCTATTCCAAAATTAAGGCAGCATTGGTGCAATACACATTTTAATATCAAACAAAATGGCAGAAAATAAAATTTTTATTTTTGATACAACTTTAAGAGATGGCGAGCAAGTGCCCGGCTGTAAACTAAACAGCAATGAAAAAGTAGACCTTGCATTACAATTGGAAGCTTTGGGTGTTGATATCATCGAAGCAGGTTTTCCTATTTCATCTCCAGGCGATTTTAAATCTGTAAATGAAATATCAAAAGTTATAAAAGATGCAACTGTTTGCGGCCTTACAAGGGCCGTGCTTAAAGATATTGAAGTAGCCGCCGAAGCGCTCAAATACGCCAATCGCCCACGTATCCATACAGGTATCGGTACATCTGACCTTCACATTAAAGCAAAGTTTAATGCCACGCAAGATGAGATTTTGGCAAGAGCAATACAGGCTGTCAAGTGGGCAAAAAACTTTGTAGATGATGTGGAATTTTATGCGGAAGATGCAGGTCGCACTGACAATGAATATCTCGCAAGGGTAATTGAGGCCGTAATTAAAGCAGGCGCAACAACAGTAAATATTCCTGATACAACAGGCTATTGTTTGCCCCACCAATACGGTGAAAAAATAGCCTATCTGGCAAACAACGTTCCCAACATTGATAGAGCGATTATTTCTTGCCATTGCCACAACGACCTTGGTTTGGCTACCGCTAACTCAATTGCAGGAATTATAAACGGTGCTAGGCAAATTGAATGTACCATCAATGGGCTCGGTGAAAGAGCGGGAAATACATCTTTAGAAGAAGTGGCCATGATTATTAAACAACACAAAAACATGGGCTTTTATACAGGTATTGATAGCAAGCAATTGAATCCGCTGAGTAGAATTGTCTCTGATGTAATGCGCATGCCGGTGCAACCAAATAAAGCTATTGTTGGCAGTAACGCATTCTCCCATTCTTCCGGCATTCATCAGGATGGATTTTTAAAAGACGCACTTACTTATGAAATCATAAACCCCGAAGAAGTTGGTGCGGACAGTTCTAAAATTGTACTTACGGCAAGAAGTGGAAGAAGTGCTCTGGCCTTTCGATTTCAAAAATTGGGTTTTCAGTTTGATAGAAATGATGTTGATAGATTATATGATATTTTTCTACAGGTAGCTGATGGAAAAAAAGAAGTAAATGACGAAGATTTACAGGTAATAGGGAAACAACATTTGATGGTAGAAGTATAAATTAAAGCAACAAAAGATGGCGCTAACATTATTTGAAAAAATCTGGAACAACCGCATCGTCAAAACTATTGATGATGGACCGTCCGTTTTATATATTGATAAACATTTTATTCATGAAGTAACTACGCCGCAAGCCTTTGCAGGGCTGGATAAACGAGGCATAAAGGTTTTTCGCCCGGAGCAAACCATTGCAACGGCTGATCATAATGTGCCTACGAAGGAACAGCATCTCCCGATAA
>JANLVW010000283.1:0-9221 GCA_031364205.1 Ferruginibacter sp. | reverse complement strand
CCCCGATTAAGCCTTAATTTAATATTTACAACATTGAACACTTTTTTTATTTATGTTTTTTTTTATTTTTCTTCTTTTTACTAATCACTTATAAAATACCCACCTCCATTAATAAAAACGACAGTGAAATTTTTTTGCTTTAATTTCTTTGCATCATTAGAAAGATAGATATCTAATTGCTGTTCTTTGTCAACACCATAAGATACGTCCTTTTTCACGCTGTAGCTAGCCATTATTTCGTCATTTGATTTGTCTTTAACGGTAGCCAGCTTAACAGAACAGGCGTTAAAAATGACAAGAAATAATAAACTTACTAAACAAACGATTTTACTCATAGCGGATAATTTTTTATTTAAATACTGACAAGGGTATGTAAATCCGGTGACTTACTAACCATTTAGTGTAGCCTATTTTTTTATTTCATTTTTATAAACTACTCCACCTTTCATTACGAAAGATACCTTTTCTAAAAGTGTGATATTGTTTAACGGATTTCCGACCACCGCAATAACGTCTGCGTATTTTCCTTTCTCAATCGAACCTATCTTCTTACTCCATCCAAGCAGTTCTGCAGAATGTACCGTTGCGGATTGAATGACCTGAATTGGTGTTTGCCCAAACTGAACCATGTAAGCAAACTGC
Source organism: Ferruginibacter sp. (assembly GCA_031364205.1). Classification (GTDB taxonomy): domain Bacteria; phylum Bacteroidota; class Bacteroidia; order Chitinophagales; family Chitinophagaceae; genus Ferruginibacter. The sequence goes on along the minus strand of JANLVW010000283.1, from coordinate 8,579 downwards.
TTTGCATTTAACCCATGCGGAAAAACGCCGGCATCAGTTCCGAAAGCTATTTTTACACCTGCTTTTACAGCCTTGCTAAAACTTGATCCCACAACCGGTACTATCATTCTTGCTTTATTCAATATTTTTTCGGGATACCCTTTTTTTGCAAACTCCGCTACAACGTAATGGCCTACAAAAATGGTAGGATCGTAAAAGGTGCCTTTTTGTTTCATCAGCTCAATACATTCGTCGTCCAATAAACTGCCATGCTCAACAGATGCTACTCCTGCTTTAATAGCCATTTTAATTGCTTCGGTACCATGTGCATGGGCACAGGTCTTGCGTCCCCAACGTTTTGCTTCATCCACAATTGCATTCATTTCTTCTTGGCTGTACTGAGGTGCACCCACACTTTCCTCTTCACTTAATACACCGGCGCTTGCACCAAACTTTATAACATCTGCACCATATTTTATATTATACCGAACCTGTTCTTTTACGCCTTCTACACCATCTGCAACTCCGCTCATATGCGCAGGCATATTAAAATCGAGGTACGGAGAAAAGCCATTCATATCTCCATGACTTCCGGTTGATCCTATAAACAAAGTAGCCACCTGTAAACGTGGCCCCACAACATCTCCGCTGTTTATTGCATTGCGCAATGCTACATCAACAAAACCACCGGCACCTACATCACGAATAGTTGTAAAGCCTGCTTCCAATGTTCTCTTTGCATAAGTAGGTGCCATGATCGCATTGTCCACAGCTGTTTTACGAAAAATATCAGCATAGTAATCATTGCCGGGTTCAGATGTGATGTGGGTATGGCAATCAATTAATCCGGGTAAAACGGTTGCATTGCTTAGGTCTATTATTTCTGCATCTTTTGGAATAGTGATCGATGAACCAACAGCAATTATGGTATCATTCTGAATCAAAATAATTTGATTTTTCAGCATCGCTCCGGTTGTTACATCAATGAAACTACCCGCTTTTATAGCTTTTACTTTGCTTTGGGCTGGGGCTAAGCCAATAAATGCTAAACTTACTATGATATAAAGCAATAATGTTTTTTTCATTGAGCAGTGTTTGATAGGAAAGATAATTTAATGGTACGAAAAGAGGAAGCTTGGTGCAAGGTGTGGAATTAAACGCTCCTGTAACAACCGCCGCTCCTTTAATTATTTTGCTCAAGTTAACAAACGAAATGGAAGATTTATTATAGTTCCCCTAAGGGATTTTCAAACTTTAGTTAGATTTCTTTCAGCAATACTTTTTGCCATACTAAAGTTTGAAAGCGCTGGCTATTTATTGTAAGTAATATCTTTTGTTGTTTTAACTTCTGCATAGGTGCCATTTAAAGCGGAAAGAAATGCCGTTTGAACATCGTTTGCTTTTACTGTATGTCCATTTAAGTTAAGATTTTTGGTAGCACAAGCATCTCCTACAACAATGCAATTAAAACCTAAATCATAGGCTGCTCTTGTTGTTGCGTCAATGCACATATGTGTCATCATTCCACAAATAGTTAGGTCGATAATATTGTTTGCGGTTAGATAGTTCAAGAGTTCCGTTTCTCTAAAACTGTTTGGATAATGTTTTACAATTATTTTTTCATCCCCTATCGGCTTTACGTTGTGGTTAATTTTTGCACCATCAGTATTTGGAACAAAAAATGTTGCTCTTGGATCCTTAGCAATATGTTGAATGTGGATGATAGTTAGCCTATCATTTCTAAATCGCTCAAGCAAAAGTTTTGCATTTTCACTTGCTTTATCAGAACCAACAAGTGGCATGGTTCCTTTTTCGAAGTAATCATTTTGTATGTCTACAATTATTAACGCTTTATTCATTTTTAAATTTTTTGTTGTTTGCGCAAATGCAAAATTTGCAATTGAAGATACAAGTACTGCAATAAAAATTATCCGTTTCATTTTTTAAAATTTCGTTTCTGGTATCCCCGCAAAATTCGCTTTTTCATTTCAATAGCGGGTTATTAATTCATTCGCTAACGAACCTGCACCTAACTGCAGGCTTAATTTACCATCTTCACCAAATTTTAAATGTCTTGTCCTAAAATAGCTATACACAAAACAAGTGTCTACACCCACTATCCTTCGCCCATCCTTCGTTGTACTTACGTTCAACTCCCGTTTATGTGCCGTTATATCTTTATCGTTGCAACTCCGCCCCCACCCTACCAATTTCTCAAATCTTTAATTCCTATCCCTATGTACAGTTGCCTCTCAATCTAACCCTATAAATTAAGCTTTATAATATTTCAGTCTTCGCTATTACCCTACCGTTCCAAAATTCCGTATATTTAAACAGTCCATAACCCTTAAAAGTTTATTTTTGCCAATACAAACACCACAAATGGAAATAACGCCCGGTCCACTTCTTCAGCAAATTGACAGCCCCGCAGATCTTAAAAAATTAAGTAAGGATGATATGCAACAGGTTTCGGACGAATTGCGCCGATATATAATTGACGTAGTGAGTTTGCATGGCGGACATTTTGCATCAAGCCTCGGTGTTGTGGAGCTCTCAGTGGCACTGCATTATGTTTTTAATACGCCATACGATCAGTTGGTTTGGGACGTGGGTCACCAGTCTTACGGTCACAAAATATTAACCGGTCGCCGGGATAGTTTTCCAACAAACAGAAAACAAAATGGCCTGAGTGGCTTTCCTAAACGCAGCGAAAGTGAGTACGATACATTTGGCGTAGGTCATTCTTCCACCTCAATTTCTGCAGCATTGGGTATGGCAATGGCTAGCCACTATAAGGGCGAAACCGACAGACAACATATTGCTGTTATTGGCGATGGCGCAATGACGGCAGGTTTATCTTTTGAAGCCATGAACCACGCCGGCATTGAAAAAAGCAACATCATTATAATTTTAAATGATAACTGCATGAGCATTGACCCAAATGTAGGGGCGCTTAAAGAATATTTAACGGATATTACAACATCACACACCTACAATAAAGTAAGGGATGATGTTTGGAATTTACTTGGCAAATTACCTGTAGGTAAAACATTTACCCGCAGCATGGCAGCTAAACTTACAGACGGTTTAAAAGGAATGGTGAGCAGCAGCAGTAACTTATTTGAGGCTTTAAAACTGCGTTATTTTGGCCCGATAGATGGACACAATGTGGCAAAATTGATTGAAACTTTACAGGATTTAAAAGATATTCCCGGCCCCAAATTATTGCACATAAAAACAATAAAAGGTAAGGGATTTGAACTGGCCGAAAAAGACCAAACCAAATGGCATGCACCGGGTTTGTTTGATAAAGTAACCGGCGAAATTGCTAAAAAAAATTTTACAGTAAAACAGGCACCAAAATACCAGGATGTATTTGGACATACCATTATAGAACTTGCAGAAAAGAATGAGAAAATAATGGGCGTAACGCCGGCGATGCCAAGTGGTTGCTCCTTAAAATTTATGATGGAAGCCATGCCCCACCGGGCTTTTGATGTGGGCATTTGCGAGCAACATGCTGTAACACTAAGTGCGGGAATGGCAACCCAAGGGTTACGGGTTTTTTGCAATATTTATAGCACCTTTATGCAGCGGGCGTATGATATGGTAATACACGATGTTGCCATACAAAAACTACCGGTTATTTTCTGTTTAGACCGTGCCGGTTTGGTTGGCGAAGATGGCCCAACGCACCACGGCTGTTACGATATTGCTTACATGCGTTGCGTACCGAACATGATTGTAAGTGCGCCAATGAACGAAGGCGAACTGAGAGATTTAATGTATACGGCACAGCTAGAAAAAAACCAGTTACCATTTTCCATTCGCTATCCTCGTGGCGAAGGCACAATGCCTGAGTGGCGTACAGAAATGAAAGAAATTAAAATAGGTACCGGGCGTAAATTAAAAGACGGTGAAGAGATTGCCATTTTAAGTTTCGGTCACCCAGGTAATTTTGCTGCAGAAGCCATTCGTGATGTAAAAAAAGAAGGCATTAACCCGGCTCATTACGATATGCGTTTTGCAAAGCCTTTAGATGAAGAAATGCTCCACGAAGTGTTTGCTAAATTTAATAAAATAATTACCATTGAAGATGGTACAATCGTTGGTGGTATTGGCTCTGCAATTTTAGAATTTATGAATAAGCATGGCTACAAAGCTGATGTAAAAATTATGGGCATACCAGATGCTTTGGTTGAACACGGCACACCAAAACAATTGTATGCCGAAATAGGAATTGATGTCAATGGAATTGCAAATACATTGCGCAGTTTTGTAGAGAAAAAAGTGTTGGTATAAAAATATTTTTTAAATTTGAATTCCACAATCACGAAAACTTTTTGGAATTTTTTTGTGCGGTTGGCATTGGTTTTTTTATTGGCATTTGTTCTGGCTGTCAGTACTTGTGCCTCAACAAAGCTTATTATAATTAATTAATTTATTTTTTTATTGCGGCAGCTACAACCCTCGATCCCTCAACTCATCGGCTGTCTGTCATTTTTTGAGCTTTAATTGTGCAATAGATAAAAATAAAACCATTCTTCTAGGCCTAACTTTACAGATACGAGCAAAGATGTAAACGCTACACTAAAATGGAAAACAAAATAAAGAAAGGAGAAAAAAACGTGTTGGGTACCGACCTTCAAATTGCAGGTACCAAACCGCTAACCGGTTATTACAGAGATGGGTTTTGTTCTACAGGTGAAAGCGATAGAGGAGTACATGTAATTGCTGCTACTTTAACTGATGATTTTTTACAGTTTACAAAATCGCAAGGCAATGATCTTACAACTCCATCACCTCAGTATAATTTCCCGGGTTTAAAAGCGGGAGATAATTGGTGCTTATGCGCCTTTCGTTGGAAAGAAGCTTTTGATGCAGGTATAGCACCACCGGTAATTTTAGAATCAACGCATGAAAAAGCATTGGAGTTTGCAACAATAGAGGATCTAAAAAAATCTATAAAATCTTAAGCAAAATTTCCAATTGTTATTAAAGGATAGTGTAATTCACATCTAATATTTCATCAACATTAAAATTAGAGCAAAAAATAATTTCAACCCAACTCTTAAATTTAGTGCAAAAGCTGTTTTTGGATAATAAACATTTGGATAAAGTATTTTTGTTCTTGAAAATTTAGCTTTCAAATTATCTTTTAAAAAGAAAATGAAATCTTTAAATATATTTTCTACAGATTTTCTACTGCATGAATCGCTTTTAGGGTTTTAAAAACAGAATCTGGTGTTACAGAAATAGAATCAATTCCTTCCTCTACCAAAAACTGCGCAAAATCAGGAAAGTCAGATGGTCCCTGCCCGCATATACCAACTTTTACATTGTTTGCTTTGGCAGCTTTAATCAGCATTCGTATCATTTCTTTTACAGCGGGGTTTCTTTCATCGTATAAATATGCAACCAAAGATGAATCTCTATCCAACCCTAAAGTTAGCTGCGTAAGATCATTGGATCCTATCGAAAAACCATCTATGTGTTTTGCAAATTCATTTGCAAGAATAACGTTACTCGGTACTTCAGCCATTAAATAAAGTTCAAGCCCATTTTCGCCCCGTTTCAAACCATATTCTGCCATTACCTCCTGCACTTTTAAACATTCTTCAACTGTACGAGTAAAGGGAAGCATGACCACTACGTTGCTTAAACCCATTTTTTCTCTTACCAGTTTAATGGCTTTACATTCTAAGCCATAAGCTTCTTTGTAATCTTTATTGTAGTAACGGGAAGCTCCACGCCATCCAATCATTGGGTTTTCTTCATCAGGCTCAAAATAGTGCCCACCAAGCATATTTTTATATTCGTTGGTTTTAAAATCTGAGAAGCGTACAATAACTTTATTGGGATAAAATGCAGATGCAATTTTTGCTATACCGTAAGAAAGTTGTTCAACAAAAAAGGTTTCTTCATTTTCATAACCCCTTATAATTTCTGTTATTTTTTTTGTAAGCTCGGGATCATTAAGGGTTTTATGTCGCAACAATGCCATTGGATGAACCTTAATATAATTGTTGATAATGAATTCTTCCCGGGCAAGTCCTACTCCTGCATTCGGCAAATGGGAATATTTAAAAGCAAGATCCGGCGATGCAACATTAAGCATAATAGGAGTCTTCACTTTAGGTAAATCATTCATACTAGTCTCAATTCTCTCAAAGGGAATAGCACCCTCATATACTAAACCTACGTCACCCTCACCGCAGGAAACGGTAATTATTTGTCCGTCAGAAAGTACATCTGTTGCATTTTTACTACCAACTATAGCAGGCACACCGAGTTCACGGGCTACAATTGCTGCGTGACAAGTACGGCCGCCTTTATTTGTAACAATAGCCGAAGCTTTTTTCATAATCGGTTCCCAATCTGGGTCTGTCATATCTGTCACCAACACATCACCTGCTTCAAACTCCTGCATCTCTGTTACACGATTATCCAGAGAAAATAAAATTCTTACTTTTCCTGAGCCCATTTTATCTCCTACTGCAATTCCTTTAAGTATAAGTTTATTGTGGCGCTCATTGTCAGCAATTTGATATTCTACAATTTTATCTGTTTCTTTTTGGGAATGAATAGTTTCCGGACGAGCCTGAACAATAAATAATTCTTTGGAAATACCATCAATAGCCCACTCAACATCCATTGGGCACCAGTGACCTTTTAGTTTGGTATAATATTCTTCAATTTGTACTACCCATTTTGAGAGCTGTATAATGCGCTCGTCTGTAAGGCAAAACCTATTTTGAAACTGTTTTTCTACGGGTATGATTGTAACTCTTTCATCGGGGTTATCACCATAAACCATCTTTTTATCTTTAATACCCATCTTCTTTTCTACAATTGGGGTAAAACCAGTTTTAAGTGTTGGTTTAAAAACAATGTATTCATCAGGAGAAACAGCACCTTGAACAACAAGTTCACCAAGACCAAAAGAGGCGTTAATAACTACAACATCCTTAAATCCGCTTTCGGTATCTATTGAAAATGCTACTCCAGAAGCACCCAAATCTGATCGCACCATTTTTTGAATTCCTACAGATAATCCGATTTGAAAATGATCATAACCAAAACTCTGGCGGTAACTAATGGCCCTGTCTGTAAATAATGAGGCGAAACAATTTCGTACCGCTGCAAGCAAAGATTCCGGACCACGTACATTTAAGTAAGTTTCTTGTTGTCCAGCGAAGGATGCATCTGGTAAATCTTCAGCAGTAGCAGAAGAACGTACTGCTACATCGGTCATATCTTGATCATATTCTTTTGATAAAGAATAATATCTGGCTATAATTTCAGCTTCTAAATCTTGAGGAAATTTTCCGTTCTTAATTAGTTGCCGCACTTTTAAACCCGTACGCCTTAAGGATTCAAGATTTGAAAGTTCCATCTGCCCAACTATTTCCTTAATATTGGCATCTAATGTATTATGAGCTATAAATGCTGCGTATGCATCTACAGTTAGAATAAAACCACCTGGAATATTTATACCTAAAGAAGTTAGATTTTGAATCATTTCTCCAAGAGATGCATTTTTGCCACCTACTGTGTTGAGATCGCTTAAACTAACTTCAGATAATCCAACAATAAATTTTTTTTCTTCCATAAATAAGTTTGAGGAATAAGAACGTTTAATTAGTGTCAAATATATAGCTATCAGATTGAACAAATCAACGAAACATGGATAATTTATTAATATTCCCTGTTGCAAAAACATAAAAACAATATGATAGTATTAATACCCAATGTCGATAAAATGAATCATAAATATTTTGGGGAAATTTTAGTTTAGAACTACAATTAATTAAATTAACCCGTTGGTGGAGTTAATCAGCAAGGGTATGTTTTACTCTGTCCACAGGTTTGTTGTAAATAAATTTGTTTAAGAACTGTAAAACTGTCAAGCCAGTCACCTTGGCCAAAACTCTGGACTTAAAGCCATTAAAGGATTTGGCATAATTGCGCTGCATCATAAACTGGTCACATAACTGTGAAAAAACAGTTTCAATTCTTTTCCTTACTTTTTTTAAAATCCACATCGTTGGCTTTAGTTCTTTCTGATTGCTTCTCAAAGGCACTTCTAATTCGATTCCGGCTGTTTCAAATAAGTTGATTTGTTGTTGCCTGCTAATGTATCCTTTGTCGCCAATAATCATGCATTTGCTAAACAATTATTTTACATCTTTTAAGTAGTGTACATCATGTACACTTGCTTTGGTTAAATCCAGTGATTGTATTACGTCGGCGGCTGAACAAACACTGTGTAATTTATAGCCATAAAAATATTTTTTCTGCGATGCACAATAATCTTTATCCGGTGAATGGTGCTCCGATTCTTTACCCATTTTATTTCTTTGTTCTCTTGATATCTTACATATCTCCAATGGCATTGAATCTATTGCAAAAATATCCGCTTGTTCGTTAATACACTCTGCCATTGACTTACGGACAGCTTCTGTCTTTTCAAACAGTAATTTTCTACGATCATTGTATTGCCTTCTACTAATCAAATTTTCAAAATCATTTAGGTATTCCTTATTCAATTTTGAAAACAAATAATTTTCACTATCAATGCCTAGGCATTCTGCTGTAAG
>JANLVW010000251.1:0-3589 GCA_031364205.1 Ferruginibacter sp. | reverse complement strand
TAAACACCTGGCATAACAAATATTCCGCGGGTTCTGTAATTTGAAACATCTGCCTCATCACCGGAAGAAAAACTGATTGCATTTTTTGCATCATCTCTAAAATCCCAATTAATGCGGTTCATTCCTTTTTTTACCGGGGTCTTTAATCTTCTTACTACACTGCCTGTTTCATCAGTAATTGTAAAAAGAAGATAAGGTGCAGGTTGTGCATCTTCCATTCTTAAAGAATCTATTGTTGGGTAATAAAAAGCTTCCCCTTTTTTTATCTTTTCATTTTCGGATTGTTGTCTTTTTTCTTTTAGTGATTTACTTTCATTTTTAATAAAGTAAGTAAATACAGATCCTGGTTTAGGGTTTGGTGTATTCCAGTAACTTTCTCCCTGAAAACCTTTGTCTCTTGAACCGAGCGGAATAGATTCCATATACATCCACGCTTTTTTTACAGGCGAAATAAATGCACTTTTTTGTAGATCTTCTTTTTTTAAATTTCTTAAAGTACTGTAATCATCGAGTACATAAAATCCACGGCCAAAGGTTGCAATCACCAGATCGCTTTCCCTCTTTTGTATTTCCATATCTTTTACTGCTAAAGTTGGCAAACCACCTTTTAACTGTATCCAGTTACCACCGCCGTCAATAGAAAAATAGACTCCAAATTCTGTGCCTGCAAATAAAAGATCTGCATTTATATTGTCTTCTGCAACGCAGTAAACAGAGCCTCTCGCAGGCAAATTATGTTGAATTGGTAACCATGTTTTTCCACCATCTGCCGTTTTAAAAAGGTAAGGTTTAAAATCGCCGTAACGATGATGATTAAATGTTGCATATGCAACATTTTTATTTTTTGAAGAAGCAATAATTTGGTTCACATAAGTACGTTCCGGTACACCGGGAATATTATCAGTTTTAATCCAGTTTTTTCCACCATCTGTGGTAAAATGTATTAGTCCATCATCAGTACCAACGTATAAAATATTTTCATCTAAAGGTGACTCTGCTATTGTAGTTGTTTGGCCGTAAACATCTGTTGACTGGTTTTTAGCAACTGCATCTACCGACCAGACTTTGCCCATTACCTGAAGTTTATTTCTGTCAATTCCACGGCTCATTTCGGGGCTGACTGTTTTCCATGTACTGCCCTGGTCATCCGTTCTGTAAACTTTATTTGCACCAAAATATAAACGTTTGTGATCGTGCTGAGAGATCAGCATTGGTGCATCCCAATTCCAGCGCAAGGCGGCTTCACCTGCGGCCTCTACAGGCTGGATATTTAGTTTTTCGCCGGTCAGTTTATCATACCTTACTATGCCACCATATTGCGATTCTGCATAAACAATGTTTGGGTCAACATAGTCGGCCTGGCTTTCAAAACCATCGCCACCATTGGTTATAAACCAATCACTATTTACGATTCCATTCTCGCTTTTTGTACGACTTGGCCCACCCAAACTAAAATTATCCTGTGTGCCACCATAAACATTGTAAAAAGGAAAACTATTATCCAAAGAAACTTTATAGAATTGTGTTATAGGAAGATTTGCTTTAAAATTCCAGTTTTGTGCTGCATCATAAGTTTCATACAAACCTCCATCACAACCTTCTATCATGTGTAGTGTGTTTATAGGATCAATCCAAATAACATGGTTGTCAACATGTTTGTTTTTTTCGCCGAGATTGTTAAAAGTTTTACCGCCATCTGTACTTACTTTAACATAAGTATCCATAGCATAAATTTTATTAATTTCCTTGGGATCGCAAAAAATCTCCTGGTAATAATTTCCGCTGTTATAAAATGGTCCTCTTTTTTCCCAGCTTGCACCACGGTCAGTAGATGCAAATAATCCACCTTTTGCTTTGTCTGTCGTCTCAACAATTGCGTATAAATAATCAGAATTTACCGGACTCATAGCCATTCCTATTCTGCCAATATTAACATCAGATGGAAGACCTTTCATCATTTTATTCCATGTAGTTCCACCATCTGTGCTTTTGTACATGGCACTTTCGGGACCACCACCAATATAAGTAAAAACCTTGCGTTGGCGCTGGTGCGCTGCTGCGTAAATTGTGTTGGTATTTTTTGGATCTATCATTACCTCATTAAAACCGGTATGCTCGCTTACAAATAATATTTGCTTCCAGTTCTTTCCCCCGTCAGTTGTTTTGTAAATTCCTCTTTCTCCGCCGCTGTTCCATAATGGACCATAAGCAGCAACATAAACAATATCAGGATTTGTTGGGTCTACAGCAATTTTACCAATGTGTTCAGAAGTTTTTAAGCCCATGTTTTTCCAGCTTTTGCCTGCATCTTCACTTTTATAAACGCCATCGCCATAGCCAACTGCCCGTTGATTATTGTTTTCGCCACTGCCTGCCCAAACTGTGTTTGAGTTAGTTGGATCAATGACTACACAACCCATTGAAAAAGAAGCTTCGTTATCAAATAATGGAATATAAGTGTTACCGAAATTATTTGTTTTCCAGATGCCGGAATTGGCTGTAGCTATGTAATATTCTGCATTATTTTTTGGATTAACTGCAAGATCAACTATTCTTCCTGATACCAATGCGGGACCTATGTTTCTAAATTTAAGACCATTAAAAGTACTTGTTTGAAAAGGATCATTGTTTGTTGCTTTTGTTGTATCAGCAAGAGCCTTCTTTTGTGAAAAAACGGGAATCGTGAAGGTAATGGTCAACATAGCAATTATACATGGTAACGTTAATTTCATAATTAATTGTTTTAGTGGTTGAAAATTAATCAACAAAATTGGATTATATAGTATTTAAAAAAACTTTATTGAAAGGATCAAAATAATGCATATGATGTTTTTTAATCATTAATATTGAATTTTAAAGAATCTGTAAATACTTTCATGCTTGCGTAATATTTTGAAATTGGTACTTAAATGACTGCAAGCCTAAATTTAAAATGTGTGTTATTGCTGATAAATTAAACTTTTCTTTTTATCGGTATCCATATTTTTTCTTGTGAAGAAGAGTCGTCATTTTTATACTTTTCTCCAAGCACTTCAAAATGTGGTCTTGCATCTAAATAATAGTCATCAAAGGTTAGCAGCCATGTTTGAAAAATATATTGAAAAGTACTGTTGTCTGCATTGCTGCCTCTGTGTAAAAACATTGCATACAAACCTTGTGGTATGTTGAGTGTTTCCATGTTTACAGGAACATCGTCAAAAGATGAAACTTCTGTTGCTGCCCATTTGGTAAAATAAGCAGATGGATCAAATTGATTAAAATTATAATCATCATTATACAACTGTACCGAAAACAAATCTGCTGAAATTTTATTTTTAATTTCCTTTAACCGTGGCATAAAACTTTGCCAGAGTTCACCGGTTTTATTATCAATAAAATTCATTTTGCTCGAGCAGCCAATTAATATTTTCTCTTTTGAATGTACAATGGTTGGTTGCATGAAAATTAATTTTTATAAGATTAGGTTATAAAAGTTCATAAAAGATTTACTCCTGAAGTTAGCCCGGATAGGAGCGGCACCGAAGCAAAGCGCAGGTACAGCGTATAGCCGGAGACCGATGCTGAAGCAAGTTGAAAGGCTCATGCTACT
>JANLVW010000247.1:0-11710 GCA_031364205.1 Ferruginibacter sp. | reverse complement strand
GGGCCAGCATTTGTTTATAAAAACAACAGTAGGGAGATAAATAAAAATCATTTTATTGGTATAAAGCTGATAGGAAATGAGAAGAATACATTTGCAATAGGAAGTAAAATTAATGTGTATGTGGGGAATGAAATATTAAGCAAACAAATTATTCCAAGCCGTGGGTTTCAATCTTCTGTAGATTATAAACAGATAATAGGTTTAGGTAAAAGGACTAAAATAGATTCTTTAATAGTAACCTGGCCCAACAGGAAAACATCTGTTTTTTACAACCCTTCCATGGATACTGTTTTTGTGTTTAGGCAGCCGGCAGTCGCTCCAAATGTTTCTGATGTTTTTTCGATGCCCACGGCTCCTACCTTATTTACTATGACCCCAAGTAATTTTGATAAGCATGTGGAAGATGACAATGTAGATTTTTATTATGAAAGAAATATCCCTGAAATGCTTTCCAGAGAAGGACCTAAAACAGCCGTGGCAGATATAAACGGAGATGGGTTGGATGATATTTATGTAGGCGGTACAGCACTACATCCCGGACAAATATATATTCAACAAAGCAATGGAACTTTTGTAAAAAAAGATGAGCCTGGCTTTAAACAGTTTTTAGATTTTGAAGACAATGCTGTTTTGTTTTTTGATGCTGATCATGATGGAGATATGGATCTTTTTATAGGCTCTGGCGGTAATAAAAACCAACCCGGAGGCAGGGAGTTACAAAACCGTTTATATATAAATGATGGGAAAGGAAATTTTGTAATTGATGCGGCTGCCTTTCCATCTATCGACATGAATATTGGAGCAGTAGCAGCTTACGATTTTAATAATGATGGTTATGAAGATCTGTTTGTTGGTGGAAGGAATGTGCCAAGACAATATGGTGTGGCACCACAAAGCTATTTATATCTGAATGATGGCAAAGGACATTTTAAAGATATAGCTGCTACAAAAAATCCTGATATTTCTCATCTGGGAATGATCACGGGTGCCGTGTGGGCAGATGTGGCAGGAGATGCAAAAAAAGAACTGATTGTAACAGGAGAATGGATGACGCCGCATATTTATTCTTTTAACGGGGATCATTTTATTGAAAACAAAACTGTTCTTACTTCCCTGTTTGGGTTATGGCAAACTGTAGTGGCTGCCGATATAAATGGAGATGGCAGGCAGGATCTGATATTTGGCAATATTGGCGAAAATTTTTACCTGCATCCAAATTTTGACAAACCGGTAAAGCTTTGGATTGGCGACTTTAATCAAAATGCTACAACAGATAAAATACTTACCTATACCATTGATGCCACAGATAAACCTGTGTTTCTAAAAAAAGAATTAACGGATCAGTTTCCCGGATTGAAGAAACAAAACCTGAAACATGTAGATTATGCAACCAAATCAATTCAGCAGTTATTTAAAAAAGAATTGCTCGAAAAAGCAGTAGTAAAAACATTTAATTATTGCAGCTCCATCATTGCGATAAACGATGGCAAAGGAAATTTTGTTATACAAAAATTACCAGTGCGGCTTCAGCTATCATCCGTAAATGCTATACAGGTAACTGATATCAATAATGATGGAAAGCCCGACATTATTGCCGGTGGAAATAATTTTAATTTTCCGCCGCAGTTCGGACGGTTGGATGCAAGTTTTGGAGATGTGTTAATCAATAAAGGTAATGGTATGTTTGACTGGGTAAATCCTTCAGCATCCGGTATTAATTTACCCGGGCAAATCAAAGACATTAAAGAAATAAAAGGAAAAGATCAGCGTTATTTTATAATAACACAAAATGACAAAGCTCCTGCTTTGTACAAACAAAATAATTTTAAACAACAGATTTCATTTTAATTTGAAAAGTTTTCATTTAAATAATTATATCAAAAAGGGTGTATCAATTTTACGCTGCGTCCTTGCATTTTTGTTGTTGGGATTTTTACATATAACATGCAGGCAAAAAGTTATTGCAGAAGATCCACTATTTAGCTTGTTAGATAAAAGCGGTATAAACTTTACCAATACTGTCATTGATTCTAAAAAAGACAACAGTTTTGATTACCGTAATTTTTATAATGGTGGTGGTGTTGCCATAGGTGATATAAACAATGATGGCCTTGCAGATGTAATACTTACCAGTAACATGGGAACCAATAAATTATTTCTCAATAAGGGGGATATGAAGTTTGAAGATATTACAGGCTCATCGGGAATGAAACAGGATAGCATGTGGAGCACTGGTGTTACAATGGTAGATATTAATGGAGATGGCTGGCTTGACATTTACGTTTGTAACTCTGGACATTTAAATGATGGTAACAGAAAAAATAAATTATATATTAATAATCACGACCTGAGTTTTACAGAATCTGCAGCAGCATATGGTTTAGATGTGTCCGGATATTGTACGCAGGCTTCCTTTTTTGACTATGATAATGATGGAGATCTTGATTGTATCATCATCAACAACAGCCCTGTACCATTTGGTTCTCTTAATTATGCAAATATGAGAGATGTAGATATTTCTAAATGGAATGTGGCCGAAAATTTAAAAGGCGGAGGTAACCATTTATATAAAAATAACAATGGTCATTTTACAGAAGTTACAAAAGAAGCCGGTTTACATACCGGATTATTAAGTTTTGGATTAGGTGTTTCTGTAGGCGATATAAACAATGATGGCTATCCCGATATTTATGTTGGTAACGATTTTATTGAGAAAGATTATTTATATATCAACCAGAAAAACGGAACATTTAAAGATATGCTTGAAGACTGTGTGCAGCAAACAAGTATGTCATCTATGAGCACTGACTTAGCAGATTTAAACAACGATGGTTTTCCTGAAATATTTACAACAGACATGCGACCTGAAGATGATTATCGTTTGAAGACAACAGGCACATTTGATAATTACGATTTGTACACAAGCAAACAAAAAGCAGGACTCTATCACCAGTTTGTAAAAAATGCTTTGCAGATAAATAATAAGAACGGAACTTTTTCTGAAGCTGCAAATTATACCGGTATGTCATCAACCGACTGGAGCTGGGGCGCATTAATGTTTGATGCAGACAATGATGGACTGAACGATGTATTTGTCTGCAATGGCATTAATAAAGACCTGGGCAACCTAGATTTTCTTGATTTTTTATACAACGATATGTATAAACAGATACAGGAAACAGGAAAAAAAGAAGAGATAAATGATCTGCTGAAAAGATTGCCTGTAACACCTTTGCCCAACAGGGTATTCAAAAATAATGGCAATTTTCAATTTACTGATGTGGGTAATAAATGGGGATTTAGCAAACCGAGTTTTAGCAACAGCATTGCCTATGCTGATCTGGATAATGACGGTGATCTTGACATAGTAATAAACAATGAAAACCAGCCCGCATTTATTTATCAAAATAACAGTAGGCAACAAAATAAAAATAATTACATAGGTATAAATTTAAAAGGAAAAGAAAAAAACAGTTTTGCTGTAGGCAGTAAAATAAAAGTTTTTATTGGCAGTGAAATATTTTACAGGGAGGTTATTCCTTCCAGGGGCTTTCAGTCGTCGGTAGATTATAAACAGATTATTGGGTTAGGCAAAAATACTGTTGTAGATTCTATGCTCATCATTTGGCCGGACAGAACATTTACAAAGGTTGATAAACCTGCAATAAATATTGTGCACCAAATATCACAGCCTTTGCAAAAAGGAACTGTTTATCCTGATAAAACAACTCCAAAAGAAAATTTATTAATTCCTGTTAAAAACAATTTTGATAAACATACAGAAGACGATTTTGTAGATTATTACAGCGAAAGAAATTTACCTGAAATGCTTTCGCAGGAAGGACCACATATTGCAAAAGCAGATGTAAACGGCGATGGCTTGGAAGATATTTATATTGGCGGTGCAAAAGGACAGCCAGGGCAATTGTATCTTCAGACTCGAAACGGATTTGTAAAAAAAGAGGAACCTGTTTTTAAACAATACGCAGATTTTGAAGATGTAGCTGTTACATTTTTTGATTGTGATGGTGATGGCGATATGGATTTATTTATAGGTGCTGGAGGTAACAATGTAAAGCCTAATGAAAGACAACTTCAGCACCGGTTATATAAAAATGACGGCAAAGGAAACTTTGAAATTGACACAAAAGCTTTTCCAAACAACGACATGAACATTGCAGTAGCGGTGGCTTATGATTTTGATGGTGACGGGGATTTAGATCTTTTTGTTGGCGCCAGAAGTGTTCCGTTTAATTACGGTGTTTCGCCACAGAGTTATTTATATATCAATGATGGGAAAGGACATTTTACTGATGAAACAAACAAGTTGAGCAATGATATTGCCACATTAGGAATGGTAACGGGTGCAGTGTGGGCTGATGTGGTAGGTGATAATAAAAAAGAACTAATTGTAGTGGGTGAATGGATGACACCCAGAATTTTTTCATATGAAAATAAAAAATTTATAGAAATAAAAAATACAAACCTTAATGATCTGTATGGTTGGTGGCAAACGGTTACATCGGCAGATTTAAATGCTGATGGAAAAGAAGACCTGATTTTGGGAAATATAGGGGAGAATTTTTATTTAAAACCTAATGAAAAAAATCCGGTAAAAATATGGCTTACGGATTTTGACAGAAGTGGGACTACACAGCAGTTTATTACAAGGACAATAGCCGGGAAAAACATGCCTGTATTCCTAAGAAAGGATATTACAGAACAGTTTCCTTACTTAAAAAAGAACAATTTAAGAAACAGTGAATTTGCCCCAAAATCAATCGAGCAATTGTTTGCAAAAGATATTATTGATAAGGCTATAATAAAAAAATTTAATTATTGCAGCTCTGTTGTTGCAATCAATAATGGGAACGGAACTTTTACAATAAAAAAATTACCGCTACAAGCCCAGCTTTCCAATATAAATGCAATTTGTGTTACAGATATAAACAATGATAATAAACCTGATTTAATTATTGGTGGTAACAAGTTTGGTTTCCCCCCGCAATTTGGACGGTTAGATGCAAGTTTCGGAGATATTTTAATCAATAATGGCCAAGCCGATTTTACCGTATTACCCGCAACTGTTTCCGGGTTAAATATAACAGGTGAAACAAAAGATATTATAACAATACAGGGCGGTGATAAAAAATATTTGATGGCTGTGCGCAACAATGATTTTCCGGTTTTGTTTCAACTAAAAAAATAATGCTTGTGAAGAATTTATATACAACGTGGATTGGTTTTGTGCTGTTTTTTTTTACTTTGACGGGTTGCAAATCTAAACCTAAAGATCCTCCACTTTTTGTTACGCTTGATAACACAAAGACCGGTCTTGATTTTAGCAATAACCTTACCTACAATAAAGATTTTAATCTTTTCAAGTACATGTATTTTTATAACGGCGGAGGTGTGGGAGCAGGCGATTTTAATAATGACGGTAAAATAGATTTGTTTTTTGCATCTAATCAGCATCAAAACAAAATGTATTTAAACCAAGGTGATTTGAAGTTTAAAGATGTTACAAAAGAAGCAGGAATACCTGATGATGGCGGCTGGAGTACTGGTATATCTGTAGTTGATATTAACAACGATGGCCTTCTGGATATTTATGTTTGCAGGGTTGGCAAATATGAAACATTGAACAGTAAAAACCAGTTACTTATTTGTAAAGGCATTGATAAAGATGGCGTGCCTTTTTATAAAGATGAGGCGGCGCAATACGGTTTGGATTTTTCAGGGTTTAGCACACAGGCAGCTTTTTTCGATTATGACAACGATGGTGATCTTGACATGTTTTTATTAAATCATTCTGTTCATCAAAACGGAACATTTAAACCAAGAGCAGAATTTCTTGGTACATACAGTGATTTATCAGGTGACAGAATTTACAGGAATGATGGTAACGGGCACTTTACAGAAGTTACAAAAGAAACCGGCATACAAAGTACCGCTATTGGTTATGGCCTGGGAGTTTGCATAGCAGATATAAACCTTGATGGTTATCCTGATATTTATATTGGAAACGATTTTCATGAAAATGATTACCTGTATATCAACCAAAAAGACGGAACTTTTAAAGAAGAAGGCGAGCAACGAATGATGCACACCAGCCAGTACTCCATGGGCGTAGATGTGGCAGATATAAACAACGATGCGTTTCCGGAAATTATTTCTATGGATATGCTTCCTGCAGATCCCTACATTTTAAAAAGATCGCTCGGAGAAGATCCCTATGATATTTTTAATTTTAAAATAGCCAGTGGATATTCCCATCAGTACACAAGAAATAATTTGCAATACAACAGACGCAACGGTATGTTTAGCGAAGTGGGTTTGTATGCAGGCGTAGCAGCTACTGACTGGTCCTGGGCGGCACTCTTTACAGATTTTGATAATGATGGGTTTAAAGATCTTTTTATTTCCAACGGCATTCCCAAAAGGATGAATGATATTGACTATATCAATTTTATTTCCAACGGTGAAGTACAGCAAAAAATTCATGAAAACAATGTGGATGATAAAGACATGGCATTAATAAATAAATTTCCTGAAATAAAGCTGCCAAATAAATTTTACAAAAACAATGGCAATCTTACTTTTACCGATGAAGAAAACCGCATTGAAAATAATCCGCTTACATTTTCAAACGGCAGTATATATGCAGATCTTGATAATGATGGCGATGCAGATATTGTAACAAGCAATATTAATGGTGCAGCATTGATTTATGAAAACAGGCAAAGCCAGAAAAACAAACCATCTTCAGTTACAATAAACTTAAAAGGAACCCCAAACAATTTACATGCACTAGGCGCTAAAATAATTGTGTATGCAAACAAAACAGAAGTGCGTACTTATGAAAAATTTCCCGTAAGAGGATTTTTAAGTAGTATGGAAACCCCTCTTCTTTTAGGAATGGTCAATACCCATGTTGATTCTGCTCTAATTATTTGGCCTGACAACAGCTACCAGAATATTGGAACATTGAATGACAGTGTAAAAGTTTTAAATGTTGAATACAGGCAGGGTTTACCCAGGTTTGACTACAGCAGGTTAACAGAAAGAGAAAAGAATGCTGCACTACCAATGGTTGACATTACAAAAGATGTAAATCTTCAATATCTGCATGAAGAAAATCATTTTGTAGAATTTGACAGAGAATCTCTCATTCCAAGAATGTTTTCTACCGAAGGGCCGGCACTTGTTGTGGGAGATTTAAATAAAGACGGCCTGGATGATATCTTTATTGGCAGCAGCCGCGATAAAAAAGCCGCTATTTTTTTACAGCAAAAAAACGGAAAGTTTATAAAAAGCATACAACCGGTTTTAGACAAAGACAGTATTTACGAAAATACTGATGCCTGTTTTACGGATGTAAACAATGACGGGAATATAGATATTGTAATTGCCAGCGGAGGAAACGAATTTTATGGAAATGATTTTCATAATACACCAAGAGTATATTTAAATGATGGCAAAGCAAATTTTACAAAATTGGAAAATGCTTTTGGTAACCTTTATTTAACTGCCTCTTGTGTGGTGCCATACGATTTTAATGGCGATGGATTTGTAGATCTTTTTATAGGAGCAAGAGCTGTACCTTTTGAATATGGCCAGGTGCCACAATCTTATTTATTGCTGAATGACAAAAAAGGGAAATTTATAAATGTTACCGACCAATATGCACCAGGTCTATCTAAGGTTGGTTTTGTAACACAGGCGTTGTGGTATGATATTGATAAGGACGGCGATAAAGATCTATTGCTGACGCAGGAATGGGGTGGCATAACAGCCTTTATAAACAACAATCACAAATTTGTAAAAAAAGTTTTATCGGATAAAAAAGGCTGGTGGAATTTTATATTGCCCGTAGATATAGACAATGATGGAGATGTAGATTTGATTGTAGGAAACCTTGGCACAAACAGCCGTTTAAAAGCCTCCGAAAAAGAGCCTGTAAAAATGTACTACAATGATTTTGACGGCAACGGGAAAAAAGAACAGTTGCTTACTTATTTTTTAAACGGAAAAGAAATTCCGTTTGCAAACAAAGCTGAACTGGAAAAGCAGATGCCTTCTGTAATGAAAAAGAAATTTTTATATGCTGAAGATTTTGCAAAAGCAAGTTTAAAAGATTTGTTTTCCCAAAAAAAACTTGATGAGGCAGCTGTATTCACTGCAGATTATTTTTCAAACGCTATTCTCATCAATAAAGGAAATTTAGAGTTTGAAACAAAAGCATTGCCAATGGCTGCGCAATTCAGTCCGCTAAAAGATGCAGTAGTGGTAAATGCCAACAATGATGCATTACCCGATATATTGATTGGTGGAAATTTTTATGATAACAATATTGAAATGGGCAGATATGATGCTGATTACGGAACTATATTAATTAATAAAGGGAATGGTAATTTTAGTTGCGAAACATTAAACGGCCTTAAGATAAAAGGACAAATACGCCACATTAAACCAATACTGATTGGTAAACAACAGGCATTTGTTGTTGCTAGAAACAGCGATAGCGCAATGGTAATAAAATTTATAAATCAGCATTAATAAAATCTACTAATAATGCAATCACATAATAGGATAATAAATTTTTGTTACCCATTTTGAACTGTCTTTTTCTTTCTGCCTGTCAGTAACCAGCGATTGAAAAGAAATTGCCGGAGAGGTGAGATGGTAATCATCCATATACGATTCTAATATTTTTATACCTGCTTCAGCATTACCGGAACCTCCTTTAATTTCTGAAATTAAAATTTTGCCTGCAACCATTTTCTTAATTATAAACCTCTCACTATTTTGAACTGTTTTATTTATTGGAATGGCAACCATAGTTTTAAACAAATTGCTATCCTTCACCACATGAAGCATAGGTGGATTGGTTTGCAAAGCAGCATTAACAATTATGTATTTCTTTAAATCATTTACCAATTCATATACCTGCTCCACTGTTGGGTAAGCAGCAAATACTTTCTTTGTAGAAATAAGCAGTGTGTCTACTACCATACGATGTTCTATTTTTAAGCCGTAGACCTTTTCATCATTTTCCAGGTGGTTTTTTAATGCGTTTAAAACTGCACCAGCATTATTTTCTAATTTTTTTTGTATGTAATAATTACGTATCCGGTTAAAAATATTTTTTTGAGACTGAAATTCTCCTTCCCACTGAAATCCTACAGAATCTTTACTGATGGGAACTACATTAATTAATGAGCGTACAAATCCATCCTTTGATTTAATTAAGACACTGTCACCTGAAATCATTTTCCAGTTTACAGCATATTCAAAATCTTTAAAAGGAAAAACACTGTCACTTGTGCTATTCATACTTACAGGCCACCAGCTGTGCCAGTTTTTTTCATTCAGCAAAAATTTCACTGCGCTATTGGGAGATGTCTGTGCATATATCGTTTTTTTAAAATTTATTTTAGCAGGAAAAAATAAATAACTGCCTGTAATAAGGAGAGCAAAAAATATAAAAAGCAGGAGCAACAATTTTTTCATATAATATTAATAAGAACGTAAAGTACTTCAAACAGTTTTTAAATTAATAATTATTCGTCGTTTTAAAGAGTAAACCGGTCATAATAATTTACATTTAATGATCTAAACATTGATGTACATGAAAAAAATATTTTGCATTTTAAACCTTTTTTTTATTTCCTTTATTTCTCTCTCGCAAAAAACGGATGTGTGGAAAATAGTGGCAGACAAAATAGATCCAAAAGATTATTATGGTGTAACCGTTGCCAATGGAGTGATAGGTATTGTGTCGTCTCCCAATCTTTTTAAATGTAAAGATGTTGTACTAAATGGCGCTTACGACCAGTATGGGCGTGGACGGGTAAGCAACTTTCTGCAAAGTTTTAATCTGGTAAATATGAATATGGATATTGATGGCAACCGTTTAGGCAACGCTGATGCCGTAAATATGAAACAGGTATTGGATATGAAACATGCAAGCATTACCACTACGTTTGACTACAGGGACAAAGCAACTATATCGTACACATATTATGCTTTAAGAAACTTACCCTATACCGTGCTAGTTGATGTTGCTGTAACTGCAAAAAAAAATATTGAAATTATTCCAGCAAGTGTAATGGAAGCGCCGGATGCACTAAAAGATGTACAGAATTATTACAATGAAATTGATAGGCCTCACACAAAATTAAGTTTGCTGTCATCTACTGCAAAAAGCCCGACAGGCAAATTAACTTTTGCATCTTCCACCACTTTTTTGTTTGATGAATTGCATGGCAATGAACCACAGTTAATTCACGAAATGTGGGATAATAATATGCATCTTTCTAAATTTAAAAAAACTCTTGCTGCCGGCTCCACTTATCATTTTGCTATAGCAGGGTCTTCAATTACTACAGCGCAACATGATGATCCGTTAAATGAAGCAGAGCGTTACGTTATTTATGCAAAACTGCAGGGCACAAAAAAATTGTTGCAGTTTCACAATGCAGCATGGGATGAACTTTGGAAAAGTGATATTATTATTGAGGGAGATGACAACAGCCAGAGAGATGTGCATTCAGCTATGTATCATTTGTATTCTTTTGTAAGGGAAGGAACTTCGTATAGTCCATCGCCGATGGGTTTAAGTGGGCTGGGTTATAACGGCCATGTTTTTTGGGATACAGAATTATGGATGTTCCCTGCAATGGTTTTACTGCATCCTGAAATGGCAAAAAGTATGGTAGAGTATCGTTTTGAAAGACTGAAGCAGGCACAACACAATGCATTTGCACATGGGTACAAAGGCGCAATGTATCCTTGGGAAAGTGCAGGCACAGGTAATGAAGAAACACCTGTATGGGCTCTAAGCGGACCTTTTGAACATCATATAACTGCTGATGTGGCCATTGCAGCCTGGAACTATTTTGCTGTAACTCAGGATATCATGTGGCTTAAAGAAAAAGGCTTCCCTGTAATAAAAGCATGCGCAGATTTTTGGGTGAGCCGTGTAGAAAAAAATGGCCCCGGAAAATATGATATTAAAAACGTGGTGGCTGCAGATGAGTGGGCAGAAAACGTAGACAACAATGCATTTACAAATGCTGCTGCAAAAGCAAATTTGCAATATGCAATAATGGCTGCCAATATTTTACAGCTAAACCCAGATACTGACTGGGCAGATGTAGAAAAAAACATTCCGATCTTAAAATTGCCAAACGGTGTTACATCTGAGCATGCAACTTATGCTGGCGAAAAAATTAAACAGACCGATGTTAATTTACTTTCCTATCCATTAAAAGAAATTACTGATCCTGCACAAATAAAGAAGGACCTTGAGTATTATGAAAGCAGAATTGGTGAAGGCTCTCCGGCCATGACCCACGCCATTTTTGCCATATTGTATGCAAGGGCCGGAAACAGTGTAAAAGCATTTAAAGCTTTTGAGGAAGCGCATTTGCCCAATAAAAAAAATCCATTCGGAGTGTTATCAGAATCTGCAGGTGGTACCAATCCGTATTTTGCTACAGGTGCAGGCGGGTTTTTACAAACGATGCTTTTTGGTTTTGGAGGGTTAGAAATTACCCCACGTGGAGTAGTTCAGATAAAATCTACATTGCCAGCTCAGTGGAAAAGTTTAACTATAAGCGGAATTGGTCCGCAGCATAAAACTTTTACTGTAAAATGATACTGAAAATTCAAACTTATTGATTTAAAAAAACATATCTTACGATAA
>JANLVW010000246.1:0-7120 GCA_031364205.1 Ferruginibacter sp. | reverse complement strand
AAGGATACGTAACAGAAAAAATGGAAAATTTTAAATTCATTATAAGTCCCAAATATTTTTTTCAAACCAATACAAAACAGGCTGAAAAACTATACGGCGTTGCCAGGGATTTTGCAGCACTTACAGGCAAAGAAATTGTGTACGATTTGTATTGTGGCACAGGCAGTATCGGTATTTTTGTAAGTCCGCTTGCAAAAAAAATAATTGGTGTCGAACTGATAGAAGATGCCATTGAAGATGCTAAAAAAAATGCTACAAATAATAACATTAAACACGCGGCTTTTTTTGCAGGAGATGTAATTAAAATATGCAACGATGCTTTTTTTGCAGCACATGGCAGGGCTGATGTTGTAATTACTGACCCACCAAGAGCAGGAATGCACGAAAAACTGATAAATAAATTATTGGAAATAGCAGCACCGGTTATTGTTTATGTAAGTTGCAATACCGCAACCATGGCAAGAGATATATTTTTACTGAGCGAAAAATACAGTGTTGAAAAAACGCAGCCGGTAGATATGTTTCCGCATACGCACCATATTGAATGTGTGGCAAAACTTATATTAAAAGCCTAAATGGCAGGCAAAATAAAAGGCATAATCATTGAAGATTACAGCCTGAATAAAATAAAAAATATTAAATGGCATTTAACAGAAACATAGGCGGTTTTCAAAGCCCAACACCGGCAGTTTTAAATTTAATTATTATTAATGTAATTGTATTTATAGTACAACTATCTTTTGGTGGATTATCTGGTGAAAGTAAGTTTACAGATCTTTTTGCTCTGCATCATTACAAGTCTGACGTGTTTGGCTTTCAACAAATCATCACACACATGTTTATGCATGGTAGTTTTTTGCACCTGTTTTTTAATATGTTTTCTCTTTATATGTTTGGTAGAATGATAGAAAATATGTGGGGTGCAAAACGTTTTCTGATATTCTATTTTATTTGCGGCATTGGTGCTGCGGTTGTACAATTAATTTCTTATGCATACAGTTTTAGCGTATTCGATAAAATGGTGATGAGCTACGACCAGGTGATTCAATACCAGGAGGCATTAAGAATGAATGCAACCGTAGGCGCTTCAGGTGCAATTATGGGGGTAATTGCGGCTTTTGGTTATCTTTTTCAAAATGTGGAAATGATGATTATTCCAATTCCAATTCCAATTAAAGCAAAATGGGCAGTTTTAGGTTTTATAGCTGTAGATGTATTCAGTGGCATTGCAGGCAGACCGGGTGATAATGTAGCTCACTTTGCTCACATTGGTGGTGCACTTACCGGATTTTTAATTGTATACTTTCAAAATAGAGAAAATAAAAGAAATTATTAACTCCATTTTTAAATTTATTATTTGCATAAACTCCATGCTTTACTCAAATACCCTTTGTACTTTTACAAAATAAAATTTAATAATGGGAGAAACTGACCGCAACCACAAAAACGAATTCAGGCAAAGAAACCGAAGACTGTTTACATTGGGTGCCGATGGCAATGCACTAATGGCTTTGTTTGCTATAAATGTTATCTTTTTTTTAATACTAATGGTAGTGCAGGTTGGTATGTTTGTGGGAGAAAAAACACCTGATTTTTTTTATACGCATGTTGTGCAATGGTTTGAAATACCCGCCAGCCTTACCCGCCTTTCCGAAAGGCCGTGGACGATTTTAAGTTATATGTTTACTGAAACCGGCGGCGGTATTATTAGAGGTATAAGCAACATGATATGGCTTTGGGCCTTCGGTTATATTTTACAACAAATGGCGGGTAATGATAAAATTATACCTGTATATATTTACGGCGGACTTACCGGTGCATTTTTTTTTATAACTGCGCATTATGTTTTACCGCCGCTTTCGCCTATGCTTGAAAGCGCAGGTTTACTTGGAGCAAATGCAGGTGTTATGGCTGTGGCAATGGCAACAACCACTCTAGAACCAAACTTTCGTTTTTTTACACAAATTCGAAATGGTATCCCTATTTGGGTGTTGATGACGCTTTATATCTTAATAGATTTTGCCAATGTTGCCGGCCTAAGTGCGGCCTACAGTTTATCTCACCTTGGTGGCGCCGCTGCAGGTTTTGTATTTGTGTTGTTTTTAAGAAAAGGGAAAGATGGAAGTGTATGGATGAATAGGCTTTACAGTAAATTTATTACCATGTTTGAGCCTAAAATACAACCCGAAAATTCGGATAAAAGTGATATTTTTTACAACAGTGGTAATCGAAAACCTTTTACAAAAACTACTAACGTTACACAAAAAAGGGTAGATGAAATACTGGATAAAATTAGCCAGAAAGGTTATCATTTTTTAACTGATGAAGAAAAAGATTTCTTAAAAAAAGCTGCAGAAGATGAAGAACTTTAATAAAGTATATAAAAAAAGCGACCACCAAAAATTTTGATGGTCGCTTTTTTTAAAAAGAAAAAATTAATATTTTGTAGTATCTACCCTACCACTTTTTCTGTCTTTTTTTCTACCTAAAATATAACCACCTGCTGCACCAATTACTCCACCTATAACTGCACCCTTTCCATTCTTACCAATTACACCGCCTAAAACTGCACCACCAACACCACCTATAGTTGCGTCCTTGGCTGCGTCGCTCCAACCGGTATTTTTTTTCTTTTCAGGGACCGTTGTTCCATTACCCATTGTGCCTGTTCCGGTGCCCGTATTTTTTCCTGGAGTAGTATTAGTTGTTGTTGTAGATGGCGACGTTGGAGTTATTACCGGCGGATTTTCGTTTTTTATAACTCTTGGAGCCGGTTGCTTTTCATACACTTTTACAACTTTCGTAATTGTTTTTACCTGAACCTTAGGTTGTACCAAAGGTTTATCGGCTACTAAGATTTTTGCTGTATCTTTTTTACCAACATCTGTAGATGCATTTGCTTTATTAGTTGCGGCAGTATCTGTAAATACAATTCTGTTTTCATTATCCAACGTGTCTTTCTTTTTTGTATTACAAGCAGTAAATAAAAAAGTAGCTGCTATCATTGGGAGTAATATTTTTTTCATGGCAATTGTTTAGTTTTATGATTATTATGAAACATTTATGTGACATTAAGAAAAATAATGCCAGTAGCACAAAAATAATATCTATTAAGAAATGTTTATGTTAATTACTTTAACAATGCTATATCTTTATTAAATGCCAGGTTTTTTTAGAAGATTTACCAAAGGTTTTTTAATAATATGCAATGTTGTTATTGCATTATTTTTTCTGATCGGGTGTTATGCTTCTTATTTTAATGTTACAACTTTTTGGTTTTTCGGTTTGCTTACCCTCGCTTCATTATATTTCTTTTTATTTTTAATGCTATTTATTGTTTTTTGGCTTTTTGCAAGTTTCAAATATATCCTCATTAGTCTTATTGCTTTTGCCCTTGCATGGAAACCGCTTGGGCAAATAATTAAATTTAAACAGGGTGAAAATTTTAAAGTTGCTAAGCTACCTAACAGTATTAGAATAATGAGCTGGAACGTAGAACATTTTGATATTTTAGAACACAAAACACATCCTGAAAGAAAACAGGAAATGCTTGATCTCATTAACAAATATTCACCCGATGTGGCCTGTTTTCAGGAGATGGTGGGAGGCGATTTTGATTCCACAGCAATTAATTTTGTACCCCGTATTGCAAAACAACTTAAATACCTATACTATTATTATTCATATGATAAGAGAGATGATTTCGATGGTAAACACCATTACGGTATAATAACTTTCAGCAGGTGTCCAATCATACAAAAATATACTTACAGCCCGCCTGAACTCAATTACAATTCAATTTTTCAAAGTATAGATATAGCAGCAAATAGTGATACTTTCAGAGTATTTAATATTCACTTACAATCTTTAAAATTTAGCGATATAAGTCGCCAATACATTGATGATCCAACATTAAAAGGAAGAGTTGATATAGAGAAATCTAAAAACATCATTTCAAAATTTAAAACCGGTTTTGCCAAAAGGAAGCTGCAAAGCGAAAGGGTAAAAAAATCAATGAACGAGAGTCCCTATAAAGTTATTCTTTGTGGCGATTTTAATGATGTACCAAACAGCTACGCATATAATACAATTGGCAAAGGTTTAAAAAATGCTTACGCAGAAAAAGGTTCAGGAATTGGAAGAACATTTTCTTCCATATCTCCAACGCTGCGCATTGATAATATTTTTGTGGATGATAGATTGATGGTAGAACAATTTGTAAGAATTAAGAAAAAACTTAGCGACCATTTTCCCATAATAGCAGATATTACGTTCACACCAAAAGGTAACTAAATTTTATCCGGCTTATCTATAACAATATTCTTTCTTGTTGTTTAAATATATTTGCACATTACAAAAAATAAAAGCTAAATATTTATTTGAAGATCAAATGTGGTTATTTTTTCTTTTCCCCAAAAAGAAAAAAATAACAAAATATATTTGCCTCTAATGCAACACAAAGCTACTTGCTTGCTAGGCTAAAAAATAAAAAATGTCACTAGAAATATACAATACACTTACCAGAAAAAAAGAAATTTTTAAACCACTCGAAGAAGGTTACGTTGGTATGTATGTTTGCGGACCGACTGTGTACAGCGATGTGCATTTAGGAAACTGCCGTACATTTATTTCATTTGATATTATTTACCGGTACTTGCGGCAACTGGGTTATAAAGTAAGGTATGTTCGCAACATTACGGATGCCGGGCATTTGGAAGGCGACCGTGATGAAGGTGATGATAAATTCAGCAAAAAAGCAAGGCTTGAACAACTTGAGCCAATGGAAATTGTGCAGCGCTACACTTTGGGTTTTCATGAGGTAATGCAAGTATTTAATAATTTGCCCCCAACCATAGAACCTACAGCCACTGGGCATATCAGTGAGCAAATAACCATGACGCAGGAAATTCTTGCCAACGGTTATGCTTACGAAGTAAACGGTACAATTTATTTTGATGTTGAAAAATACAGCAAAGAAAAATCGTATGGCGTGCTTACAAACCGAAAGTTAGAAGACCTGCTGGAAGGTACGAGAGACCTTGGCGGACAGGATGAAAAAAGGGGCAGACTGGATTTTGCATTATGGATAAAAGCAAAACCTGAACACCTAATGCAATGGCCAAGTCCCTGGGGTATGGGTTTCCCCGGATGGCACATTGAGTGCTCTGCCATGAGCAATAAATATTTGGGTAAAAGATTTGATTTGCATGGTGGAGGAATGGACCTTGCAGCAACGCACCACACCAACGAGATTGCACAGAATGAAGCCTGTTTTAAAGAAAGCCCTGCGCAAATTTGGATGCACACCAACATGCTTACCGTAAATGGCACCCGCATGAGCAAATCTTTGGGCAATGGTTTTTTACCGCACGAATTATTTACGGGCTCGCACCCTTTGCTGGACAAAGCATATTCCCCCATGACGGTACGTTTCTTTATGCTGCAAACACAGTATAGAAGCACCCTTGATTTTAGCAATGAGGCGCTGCAGGCATCAGAAAAAGGGTTTAAAAGATTGTGGGAATCTTATGAAACACTGCAAAAAATAGTTTATGTAGCAGGTGAAAAAGATACTGAACTGGAAGAAAAAGTATGTAAATATGTACATGGTTTTGAGGAGAGCATGAACGATGATTTTAATACAGCAAAAGTGCTGGCCAATATGTTTGAATTGGTGCCAATTATAAATTCATTTAAGGATGGTTTAATTGCGGTTGGTGCAATAAACCAAGAAACATTTGAGCTTTTGAAAACCAATATGACGGTTTACTTAACAGATGTTTTTGGATTGAAAGCTGATGCGGAAATAAACAATGGTAAACTGAGCAATGTTTTAGATCTTTTAATAGAGATGCGCAAAGTAGCAAAAACAAAAAAGGATTTTGCAACATCAGATAAAATAAGAAACCAGTTAAAAGGAATTGGAATACTGCTGAAAGATGAAAAAAATGGTGAAATGAGTTGGGGAATGGAGTAGGAATTTTGGGCTAGGAGAACAAAGAGATAAAAGAGGAAAAAGAGAAGCTTAATATAATTTTTTATCTTAAACTTAATTCAAACAATTTTGGATGGACATAAATGACCTTACAGGAATTATAGTAAATCTTTGCATTAAAATACATAGACGTATTGAACCGGGGTGCTTTGAAAGAGTGTATGAAGAAATCCTCTATTATGAATTACAGCAATTAAATATAGTGATTCAAAGGCAGCTGATGTTGCCCATTAATTATGATACACTCGATATAGCATAGTGCAGCTCCCACCGCTGCCAGTACTGCTCCACTATCGGGGTCCAGTGCGAGCGCGCGTTCGACGTGCTTCAAAACGCTCTGCCGTTCGTCTGCATCCCTGGTCGCGCGCATCCATGATAACTGGCTGATCGTTTGCGCCAGCATGGCGTGGGCCAGACCATAGTCTGGCGCAATCGCAACAGCCCGCGCGGCCGCGTCACGCGCTTCGGCGACCGAGGCGGTTGACAATTGCCGATAGGTAGCAACCGCTCGCGTCACGCATTCCCAAGCCGTCAGGTCGCCGGGCTTCCTGAGCACACGCCCGATTTCGAGGCGATAGACCTGTGTTTTGAGATTGTTGGCGACCTCGCTGACCAGATCTTCCTGCAATGCAGCCAGCTCCGCCAAGGGTCGGTCAAACTTTTGAGTCCAGAGGATTTGGCCGCTGGCCGCTTCGACCAGTTGCACGCTGACCCGCAAGCCCGCCTCCACCCGCCGGACATTGCCCTCAAGCAGATAGCGCACCCCCAGTTGCTGCCCCAGCGCCGCGAGATCGGGCAGCGCGCCACCGGCAAAGCGCGCGGTGGCCGAACTGGACAGGACGCGGACATTCACCCCCTGCGACAGCGCATCGATCACATCCTCGACCATGCCGATGGCAAAGACCTCGTCCTCGGGCAGGCCGGAGCGGTTGGTGAAGGGGAGGACGGCGAGCGATGGTGCCCCGCCGCGCTCGCCGGGTTTTGCCGAGGCGGGTTCGGGGGCTGTGATGATCGGCGTGGCAATAACCTCCCGCCCGACAAACCGCCGCACATCACCCAGAAACGCCAGCCAAGCCCGATCCCCCGCGTCCCCCGTCCAATGCGACAACTCCGCCGTCTGGGTCA
>JANLVW010000244.1:0-2575 GCA_031364205.1 Ferruginibacter sp. | reverse complement strand
ACACAAATTTCTTTATTGGGCTTGTGATGTACCGTGTTCATAATTCCGTCAGGACTTTGGGAAATGTCCATTTTTCTGCCCCCATGCTGTATTTTATCCAGGCAGATTAAAAGCGAGAACGCATCACTCCATTCTAAAAACCTGTGAAGCCTGTCTATATAGGCTTTATCAATTTGTAAGTCTTTTAAAACCCTTGTACGGTATTTTTCGAGGTCTTTTAAAAATTTATCCAACCCTTTGTCTGTGTTTCTTTTTTCACTGTCATATAAGAATTTAATATGCAAAGACGTGAGTATGCCATTGAGGCGGCTTTTAGCCTTTCCGATTTCCATTAAGCTGAGCATGGGGTTAACGTCAGTTTTGGTGTTTGCGTCTGCAACTACAAAACTCCGTGGAGCGCCGGCATCCGTAAGGTTTTGCGGAGCAAGCATTTCCATTACTCCATCATCATGCTCGGCAATTGCAACGAGTGTAGGCAACATAATGTCTGCAGGCAAATCAATATCGTATTCATAAGCTAACATAGCAGCAAGCAACCCATGTGATCTTTGTGTAATAATTTTCCAACCTTGCTGATGCGATAATACAATCATAAAATTAATTAAATGGTGGGTCTTTGTTAGATCCACTTTATGCTAGTTTTTATTTGTAATAAATGTGCCAAAGTTTTTATGCAACAGGATCATTTTTTCCAAACAATGTGTTTTAGTTTTTAGTCAGGAATTAATTGATGAATTTTTAGATGTTTCCAAACGTCCTAAATTAAGGCGGTTCTTTTCAAATTCTGACATTGAATCAATTCTCGAAACTATAGAGGATTATGCTGAATTCATAAATGTAGAAACCAAAATAGAAACTTGCAGAGACCCTAAAGACAATTTTTTACTTTTATTATCTGTAGAAGGCAATGCAGATTATTTACTGACAGGCGATAAAGACCTGTTAGATCTGAAGCAATTTTGCGAAACAACAATCATCACAATTTCAGACTTTTTAAAAACAATTAGGGTTGAAGTTTTATAGATAGTATTCCTTTAAACATAAATAATTACACCAAATATAAATCCCAAAAATTAAATCCATAACAAAATACAAAGGCTGCCATTTACATAGCAGCCTTTATAACATTATTCTATTTTTATTCTCTTAAAACCAGCTTCCCGTAAAGGTTCTGTCCGCATCTTTCATTCTCAATCTTCTTTTATTTACTTTACTAATTTGTATAAATGCTGCCACTATCATTAATGGAATAAATAAGAAAATAAGTGGCGGTATACCAAGAAAACTTATCCATTTACCACCAAACATTTTGCGCATGGGGCGACGTAATCTTTCAGCAATTAAATACATGGCAGGCACAATAATCAGCGTCATAAAAAATGCAAAGGCAAGTCCAAAAATAATTGTCCAGCTCAATGGTTTCCAAAACGCCACGTTATCACCACCAAAGAAAATATGCGGATTCAATTCAGAAAACAGTGTTACAAAATTAATGTTGAAACCTACTGCAATGGGTATAAATGCAAGGATGGCTGCAAGTGCGGTAAGCAATACAGGTATAATACGTGTTCTGCCGGCTTGTATTACTGCCTCTCTGGTTTTCATACCACGGCTGCGCAACTCTTCTGCAAATTCAATTACCAAAATACCGTTCTTCACTACAATGCCGGCAAGGCCTACAATACCTAGACCAGTCATTAATACAGATGCTTCCATTCCAAAAATAGAAAAACCAAGCAACACACCTATCACACTAAAAACAATTTCAGTAAGTATAATAACTGATTTGCTTACAGAGTTAAACTGAAGTACAAGCGTAAGTAAAATAAGCGCAAGTGCAATCAGCAAAGCCTTACCTAAAAATGCACCTGTTTCTGCCTGCTGTTCTCCTTCTCCTGTTTGCTTAATAGTTACCCCGTCTGCCTTTTTTGTAAACGAGGCAAGGTAGCCTTTAAGTACACCGTTTACTGCTGTTGCGTTAAAACCTTTTGTGGTCAATACATTTGAGCGAAGTGTGATAAGTCGTTTTTGATTCTTACGTTTTACACTACCAAAAGTACTGGTGGGCTCAACCTTAACAAGCGAACTGATGGCGATATTTTTTACCTGTCCGCCGCTTGCAAAATCCTTGAAAGAAATGCGCATATTTAATAACTCTGACAGACTTTTACGCTGCAGTTCATTGTTCCGCAACTGTATTTTATACTCATCTTTTCCTTCTTTTATTTTAGATACTTCTTTACCAAATAAAGCAGTACGTATTGCAAGCCCAACCTGTGCAGATGATACACCTTCTATCAATGCCCGTTGCCTGTCAACCGTTAAAGTAATTTCAGGGTTGTTAAGGTCAACATCCATCTTCAGTTCTTCCACGCCCGGCACCTGTATTGAATCTAAATAATTCTTTAGGTCCACAGATGTTTTTACCAGGTTATCAAAATCTTCACTGGCTATTTCAATATTAATTGGCGGATCAGTTGGCGGGCCGCCACTCTCCTGATCCACACTTATTTCTGCACCGGGTATACCACTAATGGCGGCACGTATTTTATCAAGATAAGGCTTGGAACTTTTA
>JANLVW010000226.1:0-1680 GCA_031364205.1 Ferruginibacter sp. | reverse complement strand
TTTTCTTTCAGCCTTGGCTGGTTTACATCGTGCTGGTACTGCCCCACCCCAATACTTTTTGGATCTATTTTTACCAACTCAGCCAACGGATCCATCAACCTGCGACCTATGCTCACAGCGCCTCTTATGGTAATATCCTGATCGGGAAATTCCTGCCGGGCAATTTCAGATGCGGAGTAAATACTTGCACCATCTTCGTTTACTAAATAAACAGGAATACCAATATTTAATTTTTTTATAAACTGTTCAGTTTCTCTGCCCGCAGTTCCATCACCAATGGCAAAAGCCTGTACATCGTATTGTTTCACCATTGATCGGATGATATGCTCTGCTTCATCCATCCTGTTTTTTTCGTGTACAAAAACTAATGCAGTCTTTTGCAGTTCGCCTTTTTCATCTATACAAACCACCTTACATCCGGTTCTATAACCTGGGTCAATGGCCAAGATTCTTTTACTGCCTAATGGTGAACTCAATAAAAGCTGACGAAGATTCTCAGCAAAAACATTAATGGCTTCTTCATCTGCCGCTGTTTTTAATGCAGATCTAAACTCCGTTTCAAGACTTGGCTGCAACAAACGTCTGTAACTGTCTTTAATGGCTTTGCGAATTTGATCGCTGCAATTACTCATGCCTGTGATATAAATATCTTCTATAATTTCCAGCGCAATTTCTTCGTGTGGCTCAATAGAAATTTTTAAAAACCCTTCTAAAAAACCACGTAAAATTGCCAGTGTTCTGTGTGATGGAATGGTAGAAATTTTTTCAGAAAATGCATAATAATCCTTGTATTTAATTGCTTCATTCTCTTTGTCTGTATTCACCATGCTTTTCATTAACCCATCTCGTTCAAAAAACTTGCGAAGCTTCCCTCTTACAGCAATATCTTCATTTACAGTTTCCGCAATAATATCTCTTGCACCCTGTAATGCAGCATCAGCAGTCAATACTTTTTCATTTATGAATGAGGCAGCTTCTTTTTCTACATCAATATCTTTTTGTAATAAAAGCAATTCCGCTAAAGGTTGCAACCCATTTTCTCTTGCAACAACTGTTTTGGTTTTGCGTTTTTGTTTGTAAGGCAAATAAATATCTTCGAGGTTGCTGATCGTTATGGCTGCATCAATTTTCGTCTGTAATTCTTCCGTCATTTTGCCCTGTTCGGTAATTATTTTTTCAATAAATAATTTACGCTCCGCAAATTCAATCATTGCCTTATTTTCATCTTGTATCTGCTGAATCTGCACTTCATCTAATGCCCCTGTACTGTCTTTTCTATATCGGGCAATAAAAGGAATGGTACTGCCTTCACTTAATAATTGTAATACCGTTTCTACCTGAGATGGTTTAATAGAAAGTTTTTGTGCGATGATATTGTTGAACATGGGAAATATAATTGCGAATTACAAATTAAAAATTACGGATAAAGGATAATCGAAGAATTTTAGCGAAAATAAGCGTTGAAATTTAAAATTAAATTTTACAATCTAAATGTTTGTTCAAGAGGAATAAAGGCATTCATTTAATAAAATTTTCTTGTCAGGATTTCTTTCTGCGTAGTTGTAAATGCTATTTCTTATAAAATCATTGTCGGTGTAAGGATCTAATGAATCTTTTAAATCGTTTACAGATGTGGGTTGTAATTGTGAAGGTATATAGCCCATTCCCCAAAAATTTCCT
>JANLVW010000198.1:0-2051 GCA_031364205.1 Ferruginibacter sp. | reverse complement strand
ATTTAAATGCAAAAGTAAACGGCAAAGTAAATTCACTAGAATTTAATAATTATAATTACCATAATCTGGTTTTGAACGGAGATTTTGAAAAGAAGCTTTTTATTGGTCATTTCTCCTTAGATGATCCCAACTTAAAAATATCAAGTTTTGACGGTGCGCTTAATCTTTTAGAAAAAAATCCCGGCTTCAAATTACAGGCAAGTGTTGAAAAAGCAGATTTAAAAAATCTTGGCTTTACCTCAGAAGCATTTAATTTTTCGGGAGATCTGGATTTAAATTTTACAGGCAACAGCATTGATAATTTTTTAGGAATAGCAAGAGTTTCGAATGCACAATTGCAACAACAAAATAAACGGCTTTCATTTGATTCGCTCACAATTAATTCGGAAATTATTGACGGTAAAAAATCACTTTCTTTAAGTTCCAACGAAATTGAAGCCAATATTACCGGCTATTTCAAAATTAAAGAATTGCCTGATGCTGTAAAGGTTTTGTTGGCTCGTTATTATCCAACATACATTAAATCTCCTCCATTTACTGTAAATAGCATTCAGGATTTTACTTTTAAAATAAAAACAAACAATGTTGATCAATATGTAACCCTTATTGATCCAAAACTTGGAGGTTTTAATAACTCAAACATAAGCGGTGATTTTAATTTACAAAATTATAACCTTCATTTAAAGGCGGTAATTCCGCAGTTTTATTATGATAAAAAAGCATTTAATAATTTCGTTTTAAATGGAAGAGGAACCAGGGATACACTTATAAATGATATTGCCGTAGAAGATATTATTATTAATGACAGTTTGCATCTTCCAAATTCCAAATTAAATATTTCTACCAGCAACGATCTTTCGTTTATTAAGCTAAATACGAGCGCCAGTAGAATATTTGGCGATGCGGAATTAAATGCGAGTATTCAAACATTAAACGATGGTGTAAAAATTCATTTTTATCCATCATCATTTATTATTAACAATAAAAAATGGCAGCTTGAAAAAGATGGTGAGCTTACACTCCGTAAAAGATTTTTGGATGCGAGTGAAGTAAAGTTTTATCAGGCAAACCAGCAAATTATTTTACGCACAGAACTTTCTGAGGAAAATGACAATACGCATTTAGTTGCCGAACTTAAAAACATTTCCCTAAAAGATTTTGCTTTTTTGTTACCATCAAGTCCTTCTTTAAAAGGCTTTGTAACAGGCACTGTTAATGCAACAGATATTTTTGGAAAAACAAATATTGACTTTAAAGGCAGGGCGGACAGTTTTGAATTGGATGGCAGATATTTGGGCAAGGTAAATTTAACTGCAAATGCAAATACAACAACAGGACTTATTAATTTTAAAACAGATGCCGGAGAAAAAGACTTTGATTTTGCTATAACCGGATCTTTAAATTATAAAGACAGTACAGGCAATTCGCTTGCAATAAATGCGCAGGTTAAAACTTTAAATATTGATATACTAAAACCTTATTTAAATTCAATATTCAGTGATATTAAAGGAATTGCAAACGGTAATTTAAGCGTTGCAAAAAGCGGAGATGATCTTACATTAATTGGAGATGCAATAATAAATAACGGAAGTTTTAAAGTAGCATATACACAGGTTCGGTATAATTTTGATAAACAGCCAATACATTTTGGTAAAAATTTAATTGATATTGGAACACTTCAAATAAAAGATACGCTTGGTAACGCAGGTATCGTAAGCGGAAAAATGTATCATACTTTTTTTAAGGAATTTTCATTTGAAGAAATGCGTTTTTCATCACCCAAAATATTATTGCTGAATACTACACGAAAAGATAATGCGCAGTTTTATGGGAAAGTTATAGGCAGAGGAAATATGTCGCTAAACGGAGATATTGCAAACATGAGAATGAATATTGACGGTGAACCAAGTGTTACGGATAGCAGTCATATTTATTTACCAACCGGCAATAACAAAGAAAGTAATGTTATTGATTATATAGATTTTGTTCAGTTTGGTTCTTTAATGGATAATGATGCATCAACAAAAGGACTTTCAAATTTGCTGGTGAAT
>JANLVW010000733.1:0-3159 GCA_031364205.1 Ferruginibacter sp. | reverse complement strand
ATTTTTTGTTTTTTAATTTTGGACTGTTTACTTTTATGTAAATGTTATGCTGTTTTTCAGTCTATTCGTTTCAATCCTTTTTAGTTCCTCAAAAAGTATTTATGCTTCTATCCCACAGCCATTGAGCTCTTTACCATTTTTCAACTTTTTTTAAACCGGGTATTCAACAAAATTTCTTTCAGTTTCATATAACCTTAATTGTATATCCAGTTCAGGTTTTATTTCAGACCGTAATAAATTATATATAACTATTACGATATTTTCTGCAGTTGGGTTTAGGTTTTTAAATTCTGCACAATCTTCATTCAGATTTTTATGATCAAACTTATCCAACACTTTTTCTTTTATTAAATCACTCAGTTTTTTAGTGTCCATTACATAACCTGTTTCAACTTCAGGCACACCTGTAACCCTCACAATAAGATCGTAATTGTGGCCATGGTAATTTGGGTTATTGCATTTGCCAAATATTTGTTTGTTGGTTGCATCATCCCATGTTGCATTGTTTAACCTGTGTGCTGCATTAAAATGTTCTTTTCTAAAAACGGCTACTTTATTTGAAACTGCCTGCATATTTTATTTATTTACTATTCTTATTTTTTAAATTTTATTCACCAAAATATTCAACAAAAATCCTTGGAGTTTCGTATAATTTTAATGCGTGTAATTGTGCAGTTACCGGCAAATTATTTTTAAGCTGTTCCCAAATTCCTATAACAAGGTTTTCAATTGAGCAAATTTTACCATGCATAAATTCCACATCAACATTTAAATTTTTGTGATCGATTACATCAGTAACATATTCCTTAATAATTACACTCAGTTTTTTTGCATCGAACACAAAACCCGTTTCAACATCCGGTACACCTTTTACTGTAACATGCAAATCAAAGTTGTGACCATGCCAGTTTTCATTTGCACATTTTCCAAAAATATCTTCATTTTTTTCTTTACTCCAGGCAGGATTAAAAAGTTTGTGCGCTGCATTAAAATGTTCAATTCTTGTTATGTAAACCATTGCGCAATTTATAAGTCTTTACAAAGGTAGCGGGTAATATTAATATTTTATAACAGATGCCACTAACTTTGCTGTATGAAACTTCTTGTTGTAGCGGCCACAGAATTTGAAATTGTGCCATATATGCTTAAGAATGCAATGGCTGATATACTTATAACGGGTGTAGGTAGCCCGGCATGTATACATATGCTAACAAAGC
The DNA here is from genome assembly GCA_031364205.1 of Ferruginibacter sp. Lineage (GTDB taxonomy): Bacteria > Bacteroidota > Bacteroidia > Chitinophagales > Chitinophagaceae > Ferruginibacter. The sequence goes on along the minus strand of JANLVW010000733.1, from coordinate 1,942 downwards.
GTTTACAACAATTTAAATACGACTTTGTTATCCAGGCCGGCATTGCAGGAACTTTTAAAAATTCTTTCCCGTTAGGCGAAACTTTTTTTATTAAAAGCGATCTGTTTGCTGATTTAGGAATTTATGAAAATGAGAGTTTTTTTACGCTTTTCGAAAAAAAATTTGCAGACCCAAATACTGTTCCATACAAAAATGGATGGCTGGAAAATTCAATCGAAAATACTTTTAATGTTTCAACAGCAAAATCTATTACAGTAAATACTGTAACCGATAATTTTTTGCAGACATCGCTGTTTACAAAAAAATATGATCCGGATTTAGAATCAATGGAGGGTGCTGCTTTTCATTATGTATGTATTCAAGAGAATGTTTCCTTTTTACAATTGCGCAGCGTCAGTAATTTTGTAGGAGAGCGAGTAAAAACAAACTGGAAAATGAAAGAGTCTATTATAAATTTAAATGAAAATTTAGTAAGAATTGTTAATCAATTTAATAACGTCCAACATCACACCATCAATAAATAACTTCTGTGCACAAACAAATAATACAAATTGGTTTTTCGCCATGCCCAAACGATACTTTTATTTTTGATGCTTTGGTAAATAATAAAATTGATACAGGAAATCTTTCCTTTAAACCTGTGCTGGAAGATGTGCAAACACTAAACCAGTGGGCTATTGAAGAAAAGCTTGCTGTAACAAAAATAAGCTATGGTGTTTTGCCATTGGTGCAACATCAATATAATTTATTAAACAGTGGCAGTGCTTTAGGCAGAGGCGTAGGTCCATTATTAATTACAAATGATGCACTTCAAACAATGAACGTAGAGGATTGTTTAATTGCTATACCCGGTAAAAATACAACCGCTCATCTATTGTTTTCACTGGCATATCCTAATGCAAAAAATAAAATATTTTTACGTTATGATGAAATTGAAAACTTTGTTTTGCAGGGTAAAGGTTTAGGCGTTATCATTCATGAAAACAGATTTACCTATGCTGATAAAGGCTTAAAAAAAATTAAGGATTTGGGAGATTACTGGGAAAATGAAACCGGCAAACCAATTCCGCTAGGTGGTATTGTCGTCAAGAAAACAATAGCGATACAGACACAACAGCAAATTGATTTTTTAATTAAGCAAAGTATAGAATTTTCCTTTGCGAATTATCCTGCATTAGCAGATTATATAAAAAATCATGCACAAGAAATGAGTGAAGATGTTATGAGAAGTCATATTGATTTGTATGTAAATAAATATTCGCTTGATCTTGGTGAAGAAGGCAGGGAAGCAGTTAAAAAATTATTGGATGTATATTACACACACACAGTTGAAGCCTGACAATAGACCTTTAAACTGAGACATTATAATATTACCAATAACTACCTGCTTTTGCTTTGTGTTTATTACCCACCGGCTGCCAGCCCCTGCTTGTAAACTTTTAAACATCTTTCTCTGGCAAAAGTGTGTTCTACAATTGGTTTTGGATAAGACTTTTCTTCCAGCTCAGGCACCCATTTTTTAATGTATGTCAAATCAGGGTCAAATTTCTTTGTTTGTAAGTAAGGGTTAAAAATACGAAAATACGGAGCAGCATCGCAGCCACTTCCGGATGCCCATTGCCAACCCCCATTATTAGATGCTAAATCAAAATCAAGCAGTTTTTCAGCAAAATATGCTTCGCCCAGCCTCCAGTCAATTAGTAAATGTTTGCATAGAAAAGAAGCTACAATCATCCGTACACGGTTGTGCATAAAACCTGTCGTATTGAGTTCTCTCATACCTGCATCTACAATCGGATAACCTGTATTTCCTTCACACCATTTATTAAACCCATCAACATCATCCAGCCATTTTATATTGTCATAAGCAGGCTTAAATGATTTTCCTTTTCCAACACGTGGAAAATGCCACAATATCATTTGATAAAAATCTCTCCAGATC
>JANLVW010000168.1:0-1546 GCA_031364205.1 Ferruginibacter sp. | reverse complement strand
GCAAAAATACTGCACCGTGCATAGCATATATTTCCTATAAACTGCACGAACTTGATCCTATTGCTAATTTAATATGTGCTCCGGCAGATCATCTTATAACAGAGCCACAATCCTTTATCGATATATGTAAGCATGCGCTTCATTTTACATCTCACATAAAAGCTTTGATAACTCTTGGTATTATGCCTACCAACCCAAATACAGGTTATGGTTATATACAGTACGAATCCCTGGCTGCAGGAGAAAATATTTATAAAGTAAAACTGTTTACAGAAAAACCCGATAAAGAACTTGCCAAAACATTTTTAGCCAGTTGCGATTTTTTATGGAATGCATGAATATTTGTTTGGCAGGTAAAAAATATTATTAGGGCATTTGAAAAAAATGTGTCTGAACTGCATGAAGTTTTTGATGCTGAAAAACAGTTCTTTAATACGGATAAAGAACAGGAAATGATAGACCGTATTTATCCTCTTTGCACAAATATTTCAATTGATTATGCTGTGATGGAAAAAGCAGATAACGTTTATGTTATACCTTCTTCATTTGGCTGGAGCGATTTGGGTACATGGACGAGTGCTTATGAAACGTTTGAAAAAGACTATTTGGAAAACGCAGTGAGCGGCAATGAAGTAGTAATTATAGATGCTACTAAAAATATGGTACAGGTTCCTCTGAACAAGCTCGTAGTAATACAGGGATTAGACGATTTTATTGTTGTAGATACGAAAGATGTATTGCTTATTTGCAAAAAAGATAAAGAACAGGAAATAAAAGATTATGTGGCTGAAGTAAAGAGAAATAAGGGGGATAAATTTTTATAAATGTTTTTGTTAGCAGTTTTAAAATAACTTTTAAAAACTATTTTATGCAATTGTTTTAATAACTATCAAACCCCTGCACAGCGCTTTCTTTATTTAGTAAAAGTGTAAACGATTTATTTTCAATTTTACCTTTTATATTGATGGTTGGGCTATTTTCGGAAATAGCTTGATTAAGGATTTCCTGTATGTTTATTCTCCACATTGAACACCCTTTAGAAGGTTTTATTTTCATTGTTTTTTGAGTATTTTCTATTATTGCTGAAAACTCTTTTTCAGCTTTTGAGAGATCCCATTTAACAACTGTTTTACCATAAAAAATAGTATTTATTACGGGCTTGATTTTTCCTGCAGTTAAAATGTAAATAAATCTTTCTTTCATAATTCTTCTCTTTATTGGACTTCCATTTTCATCTACAGGAATTGTTCCGGGTTGTATGATAATGCTGAATGCATAACCGCTGGGGTTACAATATTTTTGGGCCTCAACAGTATTTAAAAATATTATTCCTATTAAAATGAAAAATAACTTTTGCATGTTGTAATTTTAAAAATAAATGTAGTTTGTTGTAAAAAATAATCAATTATTTAAACCACTTTACAACAATACAATAACAATTATACACCTAATATTTATTAAGTAAAAAAATGCATCCCACAATCCACAGTAAATTACCAAATGCCGGTACTACTATTTTTACCATTATGAGTTCTCTGGCTGTAGA
>JANLVW010000155.1:0-4894 GCA_031364205.1 Ferruginibacter sp. | reverse complement strand
GCTACAGCGGCATTCGTTTAAAAAAATTCTCTTTTATCAGTTACTTACTTGCAATCGTTTTTCAGGGTGGTGTCGTATATGCAATGGTGTACAATTCATGCAGCATTCCTCAAAACAATTATTTACCCTTGCTTCCGGTATTGGCAAGTATGTTATTTGTTGGATGTTTTTACCCCCTCACACAAATTTACCAACATAGACAAGATGCTCTTTCAAACATAAAATCAATGAGTATTTTGTTGGGTTACCGTGGTACATTTATAAATGCTTTTGTAATGAGTTTTACTGCAATGCTGCTTACTGCTTTTTACTTTGCTTTAAACCTGGAGTTGGACCGATTTTTAGTATTAGTTATATGCATGTTTCCGTCAGTACTATTTTTAATTAAATGGTATTTAAAAGTAAGAAAAAATACAAACGAGGCCAGTTATAAAAATGCGATGACGATGAACTGGATTGCAGCTATTGGTAGTAATTTGGCATTTATAATAATATTGATAATAAAAGATAAATTTTGAGCAAAATAATTTCTATAGCAACAGGTGTTCCATCTCATAAACATAAGCAAACAGATTTATTTTCATATGCAGATGAAGTATATAATAATAGTGCAGACGATACACGAAAGCTAGGATTTTTATACAGGCAAAGTGGTATTGAATTTCGTCATTCTGTGTTGGCCGATTTTACTGAACCTGAAGAAACCAGAACTTTTTTTTCTGCAGATAAAGAAGAAAACGAAGTGCCGAGCATTGGCGATAGAATGGACATTTATAACCGTTATGCTGGGGATCTTTCTGTAAAAACGATTGAGAAATGCATTGCAGGCATAATAAATAATAAAGAAATTACACATTTAATAACAGTGAGTTGTACTGGCATGAGTGCACCCGGACTTGATTTGCAGGTGATGGAAATGATGAATCTTCCTAACACAATTGTAAGAACTTCGGTAAACTTTATGGGATGTTATGCTGCTATTCATGCAATGAAAATAGCAGATGCATTTTGCAACAGTTCTGAAAATGCAAACGTTGTTGTTGTCTGTACAGAATTTTGCACCCTTCATTTTCAAAAAGAAATATCAGTTGACAATATGACATCATCATTGCTTTTTGCAGATGGTTGTGCAGCAATTTTAATGCAGGGAACACATGCGGGTAAAGGGCTGAAATTGGAAAATTTTTACTCCGATGTTATTTTTAAAGGAAAAAACGATATGTCCTGGCAACTTTCTCCCAATGGTTTTTTAATGACATTGAGTGGATATATTCCTGAACTTATAAAGGCAGATTTTGAGGAACTCGTAGCAACTGCATTGCAAAAAACCAACAGAAAACAGATTGATGTTACTGACTGGTGCATTCACCCGGGTGGAAAAAAAATATTGCAATCAATTGCACAAAGTTTACAACTTGAAAAAGAAAGCTTTGGGGATTCGTATGAAGTTTTAAATGATTATGGGAATATGAGTTCGCCTACCATTTTATTTGTGCTTAAGAAAATTATGGATAAAATTGTTGAAAACGGGAAAAAAAATGCTATAGTTTTTGGTGCTGCATTCGGCCCAGGATTAACAATGGAAACTTTTACAGCAACCTATGATTAATTTTAAGGAAAGAAGCAAAGAAACAGAGATATTGGATAATGATGATCTACCTTTTGAAGATGTTAAAATCTGCATGAAAGAATTGAACTCCATAAATACATTGCTTGGCGGACATGCAATTACACTTCATGGAATTAATACTTTTTATCCTGAACAAGAAACTCACTTTATTGCGTGCGAAATTGGAAGCGGTGGTGGTGATAATTTAAAAGCCATTTCAAAAAAATTTACAAATGCTGAATTCATAGGAATTGATTTAAAAGAGTCCTGTATTAATTTTGCAAAATTGCAATACAAAGAACTGAACGTAGAATGGATTGCGAGCGATTACAGTAAAGTTCAATTTAAAAATAAGCCAGACATCATTTTTTCTTCTCTTTTCTGCCATCATTTTACCAACGATCAATTAGTGGTGATGTTAAACTGGATGAAGCACAACAGCCAAAATGGGTTTTTTATAAACGACCTGCAACGTAATACCACAGCATATTATCTTATAAAATGGCTTACCGCAGTATTTTCAAAATCGTACATGGTAAAAAATGATGGGCCTGTATCAGTCGCCCGGAGTTTTAGAAAAAAAGACTGGCAATTATTGTTTTCGAAAGCAGGTATAAACAATTACAGTATTAAATGGAAATGGGCATTTCGCTATCTTGTTGTTTGCAAAAATGATTAATAATAAAATATACGATGTTGCGATAATTGGTGGCGGATTGGCAGGTCTTAATCTTTCTATTCAGCTTGCTGTTAAAGGTCATTCAGTAGTTTTATTTGAAAAAGAATCTTACCCATTTCATAAAGTATGTGGTGAATACATCAGTATGGAAAGTTGGAATTTTCTCACGAACGAAATTGGTATAAATTTAAAAAAGCATAAAGTTGCATTCATAAATAAACTCTGGATAACATCCCCTAAGGGTGAATCTTTAAGATCTGAGCTTGAGTCAGGAGGTTTTGGTGTAAGCAGGTATAAACTTGATTTTTTACTAAAAGATATGGCTGTTGCAGCCGGTGTTTTAGTATTAGAAAACTGCAAGGCTGAAGATGTAAGTTTTAATAATAATATTTTTGACATCATTACCAACAAAGGTCATTTTAATGCAAATGTTTGTTGTGGCTCATGGGGTAAACGCAGCAATTTTGATATAAAATGGAAAAGAGCTTTTACAGGCAAAACATCATCCCGGTTAAATAATTATGTAGGAATAAAATACCACGTAAAAATGAATTTTGATGAAGATGTAATTGCACTTCATAATTTTAAAGATGGTTATTGCGGCATATCTAAAATTGAAGATGATAAATATTGCGTTTGTTATTTAACTAAAGCATCCAACATTAAAAAAGCGGGCTCTATAAAAAAAGCAGAAGAAGAAGTTTTATACCAAAACCCACATTTGAAAAATGCTTTTGAAAAAATGGAGCATTGCTATGATGCGCCACTTTCTATTTCACAAATTTCTTTCAGCAAAAAAGAAGCTGTACAAAATAATATATTGATGGTTGGTGATTCAGCAGGAATGATAACTCCATTATGTGGCAATGGAATGAGCATGGCGATGCATGGATCGAAGATTGCCGCTGCAGAGATCTCAGCGTTTCTAAAAAACAGCATTAGCAGAAAAGAAATGGAAAAAAATTATAGTAAAAAATGGAAAAATAATTTTGAAACAAGGGTTGCTACAGGCAAATTTGTGCAGTATTTTTTTGGCAGAACTGCTGCAACAAATATGCTGGTAAAGATTATGAATAAGAGCAGGGGTTTAACCAAAAAACTGATTAATCTTACGCACGGAAAATCTTTCTGACTAACCAATTTTTTCATCAACTTCTTTCATTAATTGATACATTTTTCTTGTATCTAATTGAAACTTTAAACCCTTCCAAAACGGCCATGGTTTTACAACATGTTCAGCATTGTATTTACTGATTGTATATAATGCTTTCCTGTGTTTTAAAATTTCTCTGTAAGCTCCATTCAGTGTGTAACCCGTATCATAAAAATGATTTGGCTCTGCACCACAACCATTATACTCCAATATGGAAAAATTTTTGCCCTGCTGCAACTCTTCAATGCTGTTACACATAATATCGTAACGACCGTAAAAAAAATCATTTATATCTATGCTTATTTTATCAAATACTGCAACAAGATCATCGTTTATAAACTCTTTTAAATCTACAAAATGCGCACCTCTGTTGTGGTTGGCAGCATAACTTAAAATATACTTTTCGTTTTTGGGTAATATGCTGTTCCATCTTTCCCCATGGCGGCTGTGCAAATCATTGTGCCGCATTTTTGCTTTTGGATTAAGCAACACAAGTTGCTCCAATGTATGTTTTCCATCACCCAGTACCTGAAGCGGAATTTTGTGTAAAAAACCTGTAATTATTCCTTTCTTTTCGTTTGGATGCCTTATGTGAAACACACTTACTTCGATGGGATAGTGAACCATTTTTTGTACAATATATTCAACAGGAACAATAGAATGATAATGTTTTAAAGAAGTTTCATCATCAATTTTTCTGAATAAAATACCCTGCCCACCAATCTCAGGTTTTACAATAAAAGGACATTTAATACCGGAAATATTTAGTTTACGCAAAACTTCATCAAAAGTTTGTGCCGGCAGAATATTAAACGTTGTTGGATATAAATTCAGCGGCAGCAAATCATACATTTCTCTTTTAGGTTCCCCTTCCATACCGCCAAAAGTAAGCTTTGGATTGCTGGGCGTGAAAAACCAAACTGCACGTGATCGTAGCATGTACCAAACCCAAAAAGGCGCCATGGGTGCATATATCAAGACAAATGGCCACGCTTCCCAGTTTAATAATTTATCAATCGTATTTTTCAAAAGTAGAATTAATTTGTAAAAATAATTCCATTACAGCAAACACCAATCATAATTTGTTACTTACTTTGTTTGATAATTTATATAACCAATTTATGCATGTACCAATAATGGCCGAATTAAAGGCTGCCGGCGAAACTCCTGAAATTTTATTTTGGGTAGGTTGTGCGGGAAGTTTTGACCAGCGAGCACAAAAAATTACAAAAGCGTTTGCTACTATTTTAGAAAAAACAAATACCAAATACGCCATACTCGGCAAAGAAGAAATGTGCACAGGCGACCCTGCCCGCAGAGCAGGAAATGAATTTATGTTTCAAATGATGGCATACCAAAACATACAGGTATTGGATGGCTATGGAATTAAAAAAATTGTAACTGCATGCCCGCATTGTTTTAATATTTTTAAAAATGAATACCCTGCGCTTGG
>JANLVW010000132.1:0-2358 GCA_031364205.1 Ferruginibacter sp. | reverse complement strand
GCTGCACCTGATCATTAATGATAAGGGCGAAATCCTCTCCTTCTATCTCTCACAGGGCAATACACACGACAGCAATGCCAGGATAATTACACGGATGACAAAAGAGATATTTGGAAAAATGTTTGGCGATAAAGGCTATATCAATAAAGCCTTAGCTGATTTATTGTTTGATGACGGCTTACAATTAATTACTGCCATAAGAAGAAATATGAAACAAAAAGCATTGAGCAATGAAGAGAAATTATTACTCCGCAAACGTTCTGTAATTGAAACGGTAAATGATGAATTGAAAAACATTTGCCAGGTGGAACACACCAGACATCGAAGCGTCGCAGGGTTTATTTTAAATATTATGAGCGCAATTGCCGCCTATTCCTTCTTTCCTAAAAAGCCATCTATTAAAAAGGATATTGAAGAAACTAATCCTTCAGTTATTGCTCAACTAAATCAGCAAAAATTGATTGCTGCTTAAACCGAACTCAGGTTAATAATAAGGATTGAATCAGTATTACAATTTACTGGGTTTCAGCATTTAAGCTTGAACCCTTTGTTCATTAGGTACATAAATGCAAATACAGAATGTTGTGGATAAGTATTTTAAAATATATGCAACTGCTCTGCTCAAAGTTTTAATTAGAGTCTCCTTAAGTGTCTTTAAAATTACTTCAAGGATGTATTTGACATTTGTAGAAATAAGTCAGTTATTACTCATAACCTCAACAAGTACTATATTTGAATGGGTATCATTTTAGCTAATACAATAAACAACTTTTACAATGCGAAACTTATTTAGGAGTCCTAAAAATTTCTTATTACTAATTATATGTTTCCTGTTTGTGGGTTGGACTATGCCAGATAAAAAGGATAAGAAGGATTTTTATCAGGTGGTCATTTATAATTTAAAGAGTGAAACGCAAGTTGCTGCGGTAGATCTATTTTTAAAAGATACATATTTACCAGCCGTGCATAGGGCGGGTATAAAGAACATCGGTGTATTTAAACCGATTGCGAATGATACAGTAGAAGTAAAAAAAATCTATGTTTTCATGCCGTTTACTTCACTACAACAATGGCAGAAACTAGCGGATATTCTTGAAAAAGATGTAACCTATCAAACAGCATCCAAAACATTCGCAAATGCCGCGGCTAATAAAAAACCGTATGAACGTGTTGAGTCTATTTTGCTGGAAGCGTTCCCAATGCTTAAGCAGATGGTATTACCCAATTTAAAGAATCCTCTAACACAAAGGGTGTATGAGCTTAGAAGTTATGAAAGTCCAACAGCGCATTTACATAAATTAAAAGTGAAAATGTTTAACGAAGGTGGAGAAATAGCGTTGTTCAATACACTAGGATTTAATGCTGTTTTTTATTCCCGAGTTTTATCAGGAAGCAAGATGCCAAACCTGATGTATATGACCACGTTTGAAAATATGGAAGATCGGAAGGCACATTGGGAATCATTTGTAAATTCTGCTGAATGGAAAAGATTATCCACGCTACCCGAATATGAAAACGACGTCTCAATTTCAAGAAATGAAATGGTCCTAATGCACCCTGCAGCGTATTCAGATTTTTAAGGATTAAACAAATTTTGTGGGTTAGCTCTTGGCAGTAATAAGTCTTAAGAACAAAGTCTTTGTTTTGATTCATCTTAAAACAATTGTGTAAATCTATTCTTGGACAAGACAATAGGTGGGTTGAATAATGTCACTCTGGTCAAAAGAAGCGAACCTTTTGTGGAAAACTATAAAAAAGCAGCTTGACAGAAAACTATTTTTGGCAGTTTGGTAAACCTAGCATAAACAAAACCCTTTGTTAGCTGCTGTTTTGCGTCAAAGCAAACGAATTTTAAAATACATGTCTACCAAAATAATAATTGAAGAAAACAAAACTGTCAAACCCAAATTAGCTAAATTAAATTTTAGGTCGAACTTGTAATCTTTTGTAGTTTTATAAATAAGTATAAATAAAAGTCATGTCACTATAAGCGGCAAAGTGAACTTTCCTATACCAATTGCAGTACTTATTCTCGCTTCGTCATTTGGATGTCTAAAAGAAATTATTGTTGCAAAAAGTCTCATGTAAAAACAGGTAAATAAAATTGGGTATAATAAAACTCTATTTTTATTCTTCATTAAAGCATAGATAAGCGCGGCTTGAGACAAAATGAAAATTGGTCCTGCAGCACTTATAATTTGGTAATGTAAGTCTCGTGAGAAGTTCCCATTTATTGCGAAAGAAGGATTTAAAGTCATTGCCATTTCGTAACCAAAATACTCTCCAATAGTCCAATGGGCTAATTCATGAAGTGTCCAGGAGAAAAATACAGCAATAGCAAAAACTCCAACATAAATT
>JANLVW010000147.1:0-2148 GCA_031364205.1 Ferruginibacter sp. | reverse complement strand
CTTTAAAAGAGGCATCGTCATTTAAAAAAAGTTGAATATTGTTTTTGTTCAGCAGAGTTTTTTTACCATTGTACAATTGCACTCCTAAAGATAAACCGGTGAGGTTTGTTACCTGCTCCTTAAGATAACCTGCCAGTTTTTCTGTGCCTTTGCCATAAATAATTTTTGTAGCAGATGATAATTCAAAATATCCCTTTACCATTACCACATTATTAGGGTATGGAATTACATTTATTTGTTTTTGCGAAAAAGAAAATTTACAGCTAATGGTTACAGCTAAAAGACCAAACAGCTTTTTCATACTAATTTTTTAATACAGGTAAAATGATTTTGCTCATATTTTTTTTATCATGATAAATACGGATCGTAGCTTTTTGAAAATCATTTTCACCCGCATCAGGAATACGCATAAATTTTTGAGGATTTCTGTCAACAAAAGGAAACCAGCTACTTTGTATCTGTATCATTATTTTATGACCTTTTTTAAAAGTATGTGCAACATCATTTAAATCAAATTTCACATTGGTAACCATATTTTCTGTAAATGGTTTTGGAGTTGAAAAACTTTCTCTGAATTTACCACGCATCACTTCAGCACGCACGAGCCTTTGTAAACCTGCCATTTCAGTGCCTTTTGCAACAAAGGATGGAATAGGTTCATTAACAGGAAGTACATCAATCAGCTTAACAATAAAATCTGCATCGGTTGTATTCAACGAAACCTGCAAGTCTGCAATTATTTTTCCGGCCAGTGTTACATCTTTATTTAGAAAATCAGTTTCAAACAAAATAACATCTTTTCTTTCTGCAGCAAAACGCTGGTCTTCCGCCATATATCCATTATTTCTGTTGCCTTGAATTTCTTTTGTGTAAGGAACCGGATTTGCGGGATCGCTCAGATATTCATCATAATTATTTGTACTGAGAGGTTTTGTTGTAGCCAACTTTTTATTAGGTTGTAAAAAATAAGTGGTGGCAATACTTTCCCTTGGTGGCCATGCTTTGTATTGTTTCCATTTATTGGTGCCTGTTTCAAAAACAGTTGCTTCCGCAGCGTTAAAATTACCCTTGTCTTTTAAATAATAATTAAAAAACTTTGTTTCCAGACTGTCCTGATAATATTTACTCGTGTTGCTGCCAAAATCATAGGTTGTAAATTTATTCCAGTTAGCGCCTGCCCATGCTCCATGTGTCCAGGGCCCCATAACAAGATGGTTTTTATTTACCGGGTTTTGTTTTTCAATAGCCTTGTAAGTATTGAGTGCGCCATATAGATCTTCTGCATCAAACCAACCTCCTACAACCATTACAGCCGGTTTTATATTTTTTAAATAGGGGCGCATGTTTCTTGCTTTCCAGTAATCATCATAAGTGTCGTGCTGTAAATATTCGTTCCAAATATAACTACGATTATTAAAATATTGGGCTGACTGAGTGTTTTTTAACGGACCTAATCTTAAGAAAAAATCATAAGCATCATTTGTTTTATAATCAAATATTTGAGTCCCATAATTTTCTACAGGTTCGTTTCTTTCTTTACCAAAATAATTCATAAAACTAAAATTATCTAGTAAAAAAAAAGCACCATTGTGGTTGGCATCATCGCCCAAAAATTCATCTGTAACGGGTGCCTGGGGGCTTACCGCTTTTATTGCAGGGTGAGCATTTGGTAAGGAAGCTGTCGCATAAAAACCGGGATAAGAAATTCCATACAATCCTGCACGGCCATTGTTGTTTTTAACATTTTTTAAGAGCCAGTCAACAGCATCAAAAGTATCGCTGCTCTCATCTACAGCTTTGTTGTTGTTTTTGTTGAAAATGTAGGGCGTTACTTCGAGATTAATGCCCTCACTCATGTAACGTCCACGCACATCCTGATAAACAAAAATGTACTTTTCCTGCATCAGGTTTGTATTGGGGCCGATACGGTTTGCAAAGGCAGTATCTCCGTAAGGCCCGGCAGAATATGGCGTACGCTCAATTAAAAATGGATATTTTTCCTTTATGTCTCTTGGGATATAAATGATCGTTTTTAATTTGATACCATCTCTCATTACAATATTGGTATCAATTTTTAGATAGTTTTCTATTACATAATTGTTTGTGACCTGTGCAGAAATTTGCCCTGAATAAAAAAATAAAAGAAAA
>JANLVW010000143.1:0-4889 GCA_031364205.1 Ferruginibacter sp. | reverse complement strand
TAAGGTCACCAATAGTTATTTTACCATTCACTGCTTTGTAAACGATATAGACATATGCTAGGTAATAACCAAGTGAGCCTAACATTGAAAATACACTACCCCAAACAGAACGACGGATAATTAAAACACGGTTTGAGCTGTAAAACTTATTTGAAAGTTCACGAAAACGGGTAACTATGAAATTTGATAAATTAAAAATTTTTACTTCTTTGGCCGTTTCATCACTTGCGCCTAAAAACCTTATATAATCTAATTCTCTGCGTTCCGGTGTTTGCCTCCGACTGAGTGAATAGCTTTGGTCATTAAAATATGTTTCTCCAAGAAATGCGGGAATAATAGCCACTAAAAGAATGATCATAAGCCAAGGATTAAATACCAATAGGCCTGCTGCTAAAAAACCCATTGTAATTAAATCCTGCACCTGGCTTAGAGCCTGCGAAAGCAATACTGTTCGTCCTACAGTTTGTTGCCTGGCACGTTCCATTTTATCATAAAAAGCAGAGTTTTCAAACTGATCTAAATCTAATGTTGCAGCATGTTCAATTATTTTTACTGAAGTATGATTTGAAAATAAATCCCCAAGCAAACTATCCATTAATGTGATGGCCCTGTTTAAGACATCTGATAAAATTGCCAAGCCAAATTCAATGGCAATCAGTTTCCATAAAGTATCTGATGATATACTTTGTTTGCTTTGGCTTATCTGAACAACCTGATCAATGATAAGTTTGCCAACATACAAAATAGCAACCGGGGTAGCAGATTTAAAAATGCGAAGTACAGCATTGGCAATAGTAAGCGATGGACTCGTTTGCCATACCAATTTAAAAAAACGAGGAAGATTACCCAATGCAGAAAACCTATCTTTAAATTTAATATTTGCCATGTTAATTTTCATTCCTTAATTTTTATCTTTAATAAAATTACTGAATTACTAAAAATTAATTTACCAAGAAGTAAGTTTAAAGTTGCCCGCTAAATTTGTGCAAGCGTTTGAGAGTCTGATATTTTAAAAGAAAATTTTTGAAGTTTTTTTACCGACTTTGTTTCTTTCTTATTTTTTATTTCTTTGTAGACTGAAACGTTTTACCCGCATACATAAAGTACAGCTAAAATAAAAACCTTATACGCTTTGTTTTATTGATAAATGTTAGCAAACAGTTACAAAAATCTACTGTTTTTTTTAAAGCCTGTAAGGCTTTTACTATAAAAGTTGCTGCAGAGTGTTGACCATTTTGTTACTAATCCTTACCTGTAATAGGACCTTATTTACAAGCTTATTTCTTAAATGCAAACTTAAAGTAAATGGATTGTTGATTGTTTCATAATTCGTTTACGAATAGTAAAAAATAGCTAACAAATAATTAGTTATTTAAATATTTAGAATGATAATTTAAATTCTCCGCTGCATCAATAACATTGCAAGTATTATAAATGGGTTTTTTGAAACTAACATTTTGGTTAGCATTTATTTTGCTACACTTTAAACATAAATTTTCTTGTTTGTAGATATTAATCTCCTCTTTTAAAAGGCATTCAGATTCATTACAATAAGGAGCGACCTAATTAAAATTAATAGTTAAGGATTTTACCTGAAAAGACAGGTGCATAGAATTGTTCATTTTCTTAGTATTTTCTTGTTATCGTCTATTCAAAAAATTGGAAAGAACCAAATATTTTTTCCCCTGAAACGAAGTATGGTAAAAGATTTAACAAATTTTGCCGAGACCTCAAAAAAAGTTTTTATAAGGTCTCGATTTAGACTCTTTAATTTATAATAATTTGTATGATTTGTATGATTTGTATGATTTGGAGGTTGCTTGAAATAAAAAATCCTCGAAAACATTGAGTTTGCAAGGATTTGATGAAGTTTGTTATCTATATAAGCGGAGAGCTAGGGATTTTTTTACTTCCTTCAAACGTAACAAAATCAGTACTTCTAGCTTTCGTTTATTCTTTACTCACCTAATTACTCACCACTTAATTCAATAGTATTTTGGTACCAAATTCGAATAGTTAAAGTTAACTTTTAATGGGAATTTAACCAAGGAAACCACACTATTTTTTGAACATCTTTTTTAGTTGGTTGGGATCATTGCATGCAATGGATATTGCAAAATAACTAACCCACAAGTAAAGGTTGTACATGCTCTCTTTTCAAGCCGGTGTATTTGCAAAAATCTTCAATACTTACAAACTGGTGATCCTCTTTTTCAAACTTTAATTTGATTTTTTGCAACAGCATGCGGCTATACCTTTCACTCTTACCTGTAATGAGCTGCACATCTTTTGGATAAATACAAAGCCTTAGCATTTCTAATTTCATACAGTATCTATACCTATGCCTGGGCGATATTATAACGGCAACAGGTATTAGACAAAGATAACAAAAGGATTATCGAGTAGTAAACGGCAAGAGTTTATTGTTTCGGCAAAAAGGGGTTGTAACGGAAGCGGTTTGATGTAAACAGCTATTATGCTTCACAGATTTGTGAAATGAAACACTTACAAACGATTTTATTTATTTTTCTTTTTCAGATGGGTGCAGCTGCACAATTGGTGGTAAAAGTTATTGATGGTGATACCTACAAAATAATGCTGGGTGAACAAGTACAGCATGTGCGCTTGCAGAATGTTGATGCGCCGGAATTAAAACAATTTTTTGGAGAGACTTCTAAAAATGCAGTGCATTCACTGATAGAAGGGCATGCAGTTGCAGTACAAGTGACAGGCATTGATTTGTATGGGAGATTGATAGCATCAATTAAAATAGAGGAGATGAGATTAGACAGCCTGCTTGTAGCAAGAGGGCTGGCTTGGGTTTATAAAAAGTACTGCAATGAAAAAATACTTTTTAGCTGCGAAGCGCTAGCACGATCGGAAGCTGTTGGATTATGGAAGTGTAAAAGAAATATACCTCCCTGAACATACAGAAGATTAAAACTAAAAAGCAAACGGCTTTATGAAACGTGCCGGTAAACGTTTCGATTTTACAATTTTAATTTATTAGTGATGGCAAAGCAAAAGGGGATTATTAAACTAGAAGGTACTATCGGAGATATCACTTTCTACAAGAGCCAAGATGGACATTTGGCAAGAGGAAAAGGAGGCGTTGATGGAAAACGCATTGCTACTGATCCTAATTTTCAAAGGACCCGAGAAAACGGAAGTGAATTTGGTAGGGCAGGGAAGGCCGGTAAAATTTTGCGTAACTCCCTAAGAGCAATATTGCAAAATTCAAAGGACAGCCGAATGGTGAGCAGGCTCACGAAGAAAATGGTAGAGGTATTACAACAAGATCTTACAAGTACCCGAGGGCAAAGAAATATTATTGACGGTGAGGCGGAAATGTTAGAAGGTTTTGAATTTAATGCAAACGCAAAATTGAGCACCACCATGTATGCTCCATTTACGGCAACAATTGACAGAGTTACCGGCGCATTAGGTGTAAACATCCCTGTGTTTATACCGGGTAATATGATTGCAGCACCAGGTGGTTGTACGCATTACAAACTCATTTCTGCAGCTGCAGAGATCGACTTTGAAAATGACAGTTTTGTTATAGACAGAGCTGATACACTTGAGTTGCCTTGGGATTTTACCCAAACAGCTGTTATTGACTTACCAAACAATGTGACTGCAAACAGCACACATCCTTTGTTTTTGGCATTTGGTATTGAATTTTTTCAGGAAGTAAATGGTGTAAAGTATCCGCTTAAAAACGGTGCTTACAATTCATTAGCACTTGTGAAAGTATCTGGTTTATAAAAATGTAAACAGTTTAAACAAACAAAATGGAACTGGAAATATTAAGAACATATTACCCGAAGGGAACTAATGGAAATTTGACTGCAGACGGGGTTGGCGTATGCCATACAATAGAATTGCCGTGGAAAGAGAACGAGCCGCAAGTTTCGTGCATACCTGAAGGGAGATATGAATTAGTAAAGCGATACAGCCCAAAATTTAAATGGCATCTAATAGTAAAAGATGTGCCCAATAGAGCACTTATTTTAATACACCCAGCTAATGATGCTTTAAAAGAATTAAAAGGCTGTATTGCACCAGTTTCATTTTTAAAAGGTGAAGGACTAGGACAGAATTCAAAAGTTGTATTTACAAAATTGAACAAACTACTTCTTTCAACTTTTGAAAAAGATGAAAAAGTAATGCTTACAATAAAATCATAGCAGATGAAAAAAATAATAAACAGGGCCAAGGCTCCCACACCAAAATTCTTCAAGGTGTTGCGAAATATCGGAATAGCGTTGGCTGCAGTAAGTGCGACTTTATTGACAGCGCCAGTAGCATTGCCGGCTGTGCTTTTGAGTATTGCAGGATATGTTGGTGTTGCAGGATCCGTAATGACTGCAGTAAGTCAACTTACAGTAAATAAACAAAATTAATAACAGGCTGAAAAGCAGATACAATATTGCATGATGAGAGAATTCCCAACCAAATCAGGTACCATTGGTGGTACAATATTTTGTATTTTGTGCAATATCAGTATTCATGATCTTTACAGGACAATTGTACTTGCAGCTGTTGGAGCTGCAGTCAGCTTTGGAGTTTCGACGCTATTAAAATATTTTGTTAGATCCTTAAAAAAATAGTTCATTCTATAGTTGTGGTGACCTTAGACAGAAAAAATAAAAAGCCCCTGCGAAGGGGCTTTTTTAATGCCCTAAAAGGGCAATGCTGATAACCAACGGCGACCTGATGGATATAACCAAAGGTAGCTGCCGCAGGGAAGTGCTAAAACTGAAACACCGGGCAGGGGACGAAAATAAACGCCTAACCTGCGGACGTGCTTGCTGAATGCCAACCTGGAGACCTGCGGCGGAAACTGCTGGAGTGAAAGACTAAGCGGACATAATGAAATGTGCCGG
>JANLVW010000106.1:0-3036 GCA_031364205.1 Ferruginibacter sp. | reverse complement strand
AAACAGTAGAATTCTTAAATATTCTGAGATAGTTTTTATATATTAATTTATCAAAAAATTTAAATGAAATATTTTTTAGGAATCTTTATCATTTTTAATTCTTCTTTTTTATTTGCTCAAATACCTTGTAACAATTGGCTCAACACACAAACTGCGGGATCTAGTATTACAGTCGGAGACTTAGATATATCAGGCACCCAAATCACTGTCGAAGCAGTATTTAATAGAAATAACCCTTACTTCGGTACATATCAATACGCTGGGGATCTTGTTTCGAAACATAATTTACCTTCTGATGTAAATTATTTACTCCGGCCGAATAGTGCAGAAATCACTACCACAAACGGTTATTTTATTACACCTCCAATTTGTAATATCGTCTTAAATAAAACATATCATGTAGCTTTAGTTTATGATGGTTCTACACTAAAATTCTACAGAAATGGTTTTTTGATGAGCTAGGTTCCTGCGACTGGAAATTTATTTTTAAATAATTTTATTACAACCATTGGTGATTATTCTTTTGGTCCCCCTTTAGGAACAAATTTTAGAGGTTACATTAATGAAGTAAGAATATGGAATGTGGCTCGCACTCAAACAGAGATCAGAACCTTCATGAATTCTTCACTTCCCAACCCGACAACGCAGGTTGGATTGAAAGCCTATTATACTTTTGATAATTTGATAAACAAACAAGGTAATTCACTTTTTAATGGAACACTAAATGGTAGTGCAACAATAAGTAACACAAATCCAATCTGTACCCTTGTTATCGATTCATGTAATCATATTGTAAGCCCTATTAATAATATTGGTGGAGTAATTAATATATACACCCCAGTAACAAGCTTACTAACCTGTTTAAACAAAATTATCGTTGTAGATGCAACCGATTATAATACTGGAGATACGGTTTTATTAATTCAAAAGAAAGGGGCTGTTATTGATTCAACTAATACTTGTTAATTTGGTAATATTACAGATTATAAAAATGCAGGTAATTATGAATTTAATTATATAAAAAGTAAAAGTGGAAATGTTATTGAGCTAAAAAATATTTTACTTCGACAACACGATATTTCTGTCGGAAAAGTACAATTAATAAGAGTTCCATTTTTTACTGATGTAACAGTAAATACTTCTCTCACCTGTTTGCCTTGGGATGGCGAAAAAGGTGGAGTACTTGTAATCAATGTAAATAGTACGCTTACTTTAAATTAAAATATTGATGTAAGTGGTAAGGGTTTTAAAGGAGGATTAGATCCTGTCACAAACCCTTCAAGTTTCTTATGTGCTGAAATGGAATATTTCTACCCGCCGAATGCAGATTTAGCTTCAGGAAAAGGAGAAGGTATATCGAATATCTCCACATCAAAATCATTTGGAAGAGGCGCTCATTCAAATGGCGGCGGTGGTGGAAATTCTCATAATTCAGGCGGTGGTGGTGGTAATGGTGGTTCAGGTGGTAATGGTGGTTATCAATTTGAAGGGTCGCCATGTGGGGGTTCAATTGTGGATAATAGAGGTATTGCAGGTAATGTTTTAAGTTACAGCAACAGCGAGAAAAAAATATTTTTGGGTGGTGCCGGCGGAGCAGGACAAAGTAATAATTTTCAAAAATTTCAAGCCCTAGGTGGTAATGATTCTGGGATAGTTATTATCTCTTCAAATAATATTACATCAAAGGAAATAAAATAGTTGCCAACGGAATTTCAGGATTACCCTGCGGTAACAGCGCAATAGGCTGTCATGAAGGTATGGGCGGAGGTGGTGCCGGTGGAGTCATACTTTTAAATATTGCAAATTATACCGATGCTACAATATGTGAGTTTAAAGGTGGTAAAGGTGGAGATATGGAAACTGGTAATAATTTAAAAGTCGGCCCCGGAGGAGGAGGAGGAGGGGGTATTTTATGGATTACCCAAAATTCATTGCCTTCTAATCTTACGACAATTAATAATGGTGGTTTAAATGGAGTTTGTACTTCTTATTTAAATGAACCAGAATTGACGCTCCAAACAAATTCTTGCCAACTTTCCCCATATTTGTTCTTGGCAATGGAGTTTTGGCGATGGAGTAACAGCAACAGGGCAAAATACGTTTCACAGTTATGCTACAACCAGTACTTATTTAATTAAGTTAATCGTTACCAATATAAATGGATGTAAAGACAGCATTTCAACAAACATAATTTCGAATTTAATTTCAATTGATGCAGGTGCAGATAAAACTTTTTGTGGTAGCCAAAGCAGTGTTCAGTTGAACAGCAATACGCCTGCAACTGTTGCTGTCTCTTGGTCTAGCAATCCTTCAACAACTATATCCAATAGTTCTTCTCAAAACCCAACGGCGGCAGTTATTGTAAACACTACCTTTTATGTGACAATAACTAATCCTCAAGGTTGTTCTGGTAACGATTCGGTGAAAGTATTTATTAATACAATTCCTCTTGTGAAAACACCGGACGACATTTCGATTTGTAGAGGAACAACATTGCAATTATCAACTAGCACTGGACTAAACTCATATCAATGGACAAATGGTTTATTTGTAAGCGATTCAACAATATCAAATCCTTTTTTTATTGATTCTTTACCGAGAATTTTAATTGTAACGGGAAGTAATGGATTTTGTATTGCAAAAGATACTGTTACTATAAATATTAAGCCTTCTCCCTTTGTAAAATCAATTCCTGACACTTTAATCTGTAGCAATCAAAATATAATGCTTAACACACTCAGTGCAAACAGTTATACCTGGTCGCCGAATTTTTTTCTAGATAATTATAATGCCTCCAACATTAGTGTCCCGTTAAATTAATTCAAATTTTAATTGTTAACATTTTTGTTCTTTGACATTCTTATTGATAGGACTTTGCAATAACTCATTTAGGTGTGCTTTGTCAAAAAGCGAAGCGCTCATTATCTGTAATATTTCATACGTTGACCTTTTTATTTTTAGTTTACTTTTCATAATTGCAACCAAAGTGTAGGTAATTATTGCAATATAAACTTGTGTTTTTACTCCATTCATTGA
>JANLVW010000061.1:0-5110 GCA_031364205.1 Ferruginibacter sp. | reverse complement strand
TTTGTTTCAATACCTCTATCAATAAACCATTGAATGGTGTCTGTTGTAAAAAAATGGTGAAATGCTTTTTTAAGAAACTGTTCACCTCTAGGATATTTTTTCACCATATCCCCCATACTAAAGCAACCATGTGTAACATTGCATCTTCCACCACCACTTACTTTTACTTTACTTAATAATTTTCCTGTTTTTTCAAGAATAATTACTTCAATATTTGGTTGCAGCCTCGCTGCATTTACAGCACAAAAAAAACCTGCAGCACCACCACCGATCACAACAAGTTTTTTTTTATTCATTCCTTAAAAGTTAAATTCTTTCTTCTTTTGACAATTCAATAATTACTATTGATCATTTCCAATTCACTATTCATTATTTACTTTAATAACTCCAGCTCAAATTAATATTTGCTTTTTCGGCTGCTTCAATTTCTACAAAAGAACTTAAAATATCAGGCCCATCTTTTGTAATATGTACATCATGTTCAAAATGCGCTGAAGGTTGTCCGTCTTTTGTAAGCACTGTCCAACCATCTTCCGAATGAAGAACTTCTTTAACCCCCATATTTATCATCGGTTCAATTGCCAATACCATCCCTGCTTTTAATTTTTCTTTACTACCACGCTTCCCATAATTGGGTACCTGTGGGTCTTCATGTAATTTTCTGCCTAGTCCATGGCCTACAAGATCTCTTACAACGCCATATCCGTTTTTCTTTTCTGTATGTTCCTGTATGGCAAATGCAATATCACCAATTCTATTTCCTTGTCTTGCTTTTTCAATACCACAGTAGAGAGATTCTTTAGTAACTTTTAATAGTTTTTTTACATCATTAGATACATCTCCAATAGCGTATGTATAAGCACTATCACCATGAAATCCGTTCTTAAAAATTCCAATATCAAGAGAAATAATATCACCATTTTTTAAAGGAATATTAGAAGGGAAACCGTGTACCACTGCATTATTAACCGATATACAGGTTGCATATGGAAATCCATTATAGTTTTTAAAAGAGGGTATTCCACCATTATCATTTATAAATTCTTCTACAAGTCTGTTTACTTCAATCGTTGTAATACCTTCTTTTAATCGAGCAGCAATAACTGCATGAGTTTTACCAACAAGCATGCAACTGTGCCGCATAATTTCAATCTCTTCTTTTGTTTTATATTGTATCATTGATATAGTAAAATTAAAAGAAACCCCAACGATTTTATCGTCAGGGTTAAAATATAAATTTATAAAAATATTAATTTAGATGCCGGACGTTACTGCCTGACGACCCTGCATTCTGCCACTGCTCATTAACCCGTCATACTGACGCATTAACAATTGTGTTTCTATCTGTTGAAGCGTGTCTAAAACTACTCCTACCATAATTAGTAGAGATGTACCTCCAAAAAAAGTAGAGAAACTTTGTTGCATTCTAAATACAAGTTGAAAAAGACCAGGAAGAATACCTACTAAAGCCAATAAAATAGCTCCGGGTAAAGTAATTCTATCCATTATTGTTCCGATGTAGTCAGCTGTTGGTTGGCCCGGTTTCACACCTGGGATAAAACCATTGTTTCTCTTTAACTCATCTGCCATTTGCTTGGGGTTAAAAATAAGAGCTGTATATAGGAATGTAAAAGCAATAACAGCTACAGAATATATAAGCATGTACCAACCGTTTGTATGATCGCTTAGAAATGCTTTATTAGAACTTTTACCAAGACCAATAGCAAATCCAATAAAAAATAAAATTGCTTGTGCAAAAATTATGGGCATTACACCTGCGGCATTTACTTTTAATGGTAAAAAATTACGAGCACCTCCAAACTGGCGGTTACCAACAATTTGTTTTGCGTAGTTCACAGGGACCTTTCTTGTTCCCTGCACAAGCATTATTAAACCCATTATAATAGCGATCATGAATACAATCTCAATGAGTAAAAGTAACAGACCTCCTGCACCCATCGTAATACGGGAATTAAATTCTTCTCTGATAGCCTGTGGAAAACGGGCAAGTATACCAACCATAATTATTATAGAAGTACCGTTACCTAATCCTTTGTCAGTTATTTTTTCTCCTAACCACATTACAAACAAAGTACCAACCGTTAGGATTACAACAGTTGAAATCCAAAAGAAACTACCGTAAGCAGGAATAAGTGCCTCAACGTTACCAGGACTTTTTAGATAACCAATATATGCTGCTGCCTGAAAAGCAGTCACAGCGACTGTTAAATAACGAGTCCATTGATTAATTTTTTTTCTGCCACTCTCTCCTTCTTTCTGAACCTTAGCCATTTGAGGTACAAGAATAGTCATCAGCTGCATAAAGATGGATGCAGAAATATAAGGCATGATACCTAACGCAAAAATGGAAGCCTTCGAGAAAGCCCCACCAACAAATGCGTCAAGCAGACCTAACATTCCACCCTTAGAGTTGTTACTTAAATTAGCAAGCTTGTTTGGGTCAATTCCGGGTAAAACAATAAAGGAACCAAGGCGATAAATAAACAACAATATTAATGTAAATATTATTTTTTTACGCAAATCCTCTATGCTCCAGATATTTTTAAGTGTGGTTGTAAACTTCTTCACAGAATTAATTTCGGTTTTTGTGATGCAGTAAAAAGAGAAACGCAGCCTACCGTTAGGCAGGTGCGCTGAACAAATATCGGCAAATTATTTTATTATTTCTACAGTCCCACCTACGGCTTCGATAGCAGCTTTTGCTTTTTCGCTTGCTGCATTTACCTTGAAAGTATATTTTCCTGTTATTTCTCCATTGGCAAGTAACTTAACATTATCATTTTGACTTATCAACCCATTTACATACAGGTTTTGCAAACTAAATTCAGTGATACCATACTTTTCGGCGTAATGATCAATTTTTCCAATATTGAGGGCAACATATTCAACACGGTTAATATTTTTAAACCCACGTTTTGGAATACGACGTTGAATAGGCATTTGACCACCTTCAAAACCAGGTTTACTTTTATAGCCTGCACGGCTTTGGCCTCCTTTATTACCTTTTGTAGAAGTACCACCTTTTCCACTTGCTTCACCACGTCCAATTCTGATCGCTTTGTGTGTGGCGCCTTTTGCAGGCCTGAGAGAATGTAAATTCATAGTGCTTTAATTTTTTACTTTCGCCCCAAAAGCAATTGGAGCTCGCTTGTTTTGAATATGCAAACTTAAAATAAATTAAACATTGGCATGTTTGCAGATCTGCCAAAATATTTATACTTCTTCAACTTTTACAAGATGACTTACCTTCGTAATCATACCCAATATTTGAGGAGTAGCTTCTTTTTCTACAGTTCTGTTCATCTTAGTAAGACCCAAAGCCTGCATTGTTCTTTTTTGACGCTCAGGTCTATCAATGACACTTTTAACCTGAGTTACTTTTACTTTATTCATTGGAATTATTTTATTTAATATCTTAAAATTAAATATTTGATACTAATTTTATCCGTTAAAAACTTTCTTTAGAGAAATATTTCTTGTTCTTGAAACTGCAATTGGCTCACGCAAAGTAGCCAAAGCTTTAAAAGTGGCTTTTACTACATTTGTAGGATTAGCAGAACCCAAATTTTTCGCAAGAATATCCGTAATACCTGCAGCTTCTAACACAGCACGCATACTTCCACCTGCAATTACTCCTGTACCGAGAGCAGCTGGTTTGATTAGTACCTTAGCAGCACCTTCTTTACTCAATTGTTCATGAGGAATTGTGCCATGCATAATAGGAACTTTAATGAGATTCTTCTTCGCATCTTCAATTCCTTTGGTAATGGCTTCCTGAACCTCTTTAGCTTTACCAAGCCCATGTCCTACAACACCTGCACCATTACCTACAACAACAAGAGCAGAGAAACTGAATGCGCGACCACCTTTTGTAGTTTTTACCACACGGTTAATAGCAACAACTTTTTCTTTCAACTCAAGGTCACCGGCCTTCATTTTATTTACAATTACGTTTGACATTATCTGTATTTTCGATTTTTAGAATTATGTTGTGGAAGCTAAAATTTTAATCCGGCTTCTCTAGCACCTTCAGCTACTGCTTTTACACGACCATGATAAATATAACCACTACGATCAAATACAACTTTTTCTATTCCAAGCTCAACAGCTTTTCTTGCAATTGCTTCACCTACCATTTTACCTTTTTCAATTTTAGGTACAGTTTGAGCACTGATATCCTTTTGACGAGAAGAAGCACCCGCAATGGTGGTTCCTTTTTCATCATCTATTAATTGAGCATATATATCTGAGTTACTTCGAAAAACAGTAAGGCGAGGGGTGGATGAAGTACCATTAACCTTCTTACGAATGCGATAACGGATTTTTTGTCTTGCCTGTGATTTATTGTTCATCTTATTTTATTTTGAGTTTCTCGATACTGCCGAGAAAAAATTAAATTTTGTAATTATTTACCTGCTGACTTACCTGCTTTTCTTCTTAAGACTTCGCCAACAAACTTAACACCCTTTCCTTTGTAAGGCTCAGGCTTACGAAGGCTTCTTATTTTTGCACTTACAGCACCTAACAATTGCTTGTCTATACTTTCTAACGTAATAATAGGATTTTTACCTTTCTCCTGAAGAGTGCTTATTTTTAATTCGGTAGGTATTTCAACCAAAATATTATGAGAATAGCCCAAAGAAAGATCTAACAAATTACCTGTATTTGCGGCTTTGTAACCAACTCCAACAAGTTCTAATTTTTTTGTATAACCTTCGGTTACACCTTTAACCATATTGTTAATTAAAGAGCGATATAGACCATGCATAGCACGATGACGTATCTGATCTGTAGGTCTTTTAAATTCGACTTTATTATCATTAATTTCTACAATTATGTCACGATCAATGGCCTGTTTCAATTCTCCTTTCGGACCTTTTACAGAAACCTCGTTATTTTTACTAAGGCTGATGGTTACTCCGGAAGGAATTTCTACCGGCTTTTTTCCTATACGACTCATAATTTAAAATTTGTATGCTTTTAAAACTTTTGAAAATGAAAGTTGAAAGTGTTCAACCTGTATAGTTGGCTTAATTATCATTCCATAAAAACAAACACCATTTTCAAATGTTTGTTATAACTATTTATT
>JANLVW010000035.1:0-2790 GCA_031364205.1 Ferruginibacter sp. | reverse complement strand
GTTGAAAAAATCACCTGGCATTTTAAAGAAATCGGTTCTACATACAGCCTTAAAATCATCCTCATTACTATAACTTTGCAGCTTAAAATTTATACGATGAGTGAATTAGTAAATGAGTTTAATGATTACCGCACCAAAATGAACGAGGTAATTTTAAGCAAAGAAAATCTTGTAATAAAAAGATTGTGGAATCTTGATACCAATACCTACGCTGCAGGTGCATTAGATGTAAAAACAAAAGAATTGCTTGGTCTTGTTGCCAGTATGGTGCTGCGTTGCGATGACTGCATAAAATACCACTTGGGCAAAGCTCATGAGCTGGAAGTAAATACGGATGAAATGTACGAAGTGTTTGCTGTAGCCAATATTGTAGGCGGTACTATTGTCATACCGCACACACGCCGTGCTGCCGAATATTGGGAAGCTTTGCAGGGATAGTAGGGAAAGAGAAGTTGTGAGTTGATGGGTGGTTGGTGGCAATAGTGAATGGTTAATGGTAAATAATAATTTCTTTCACCTACTGGTGACTCAAATTTTGCAAGGCTTTATTTACAGTTCCTAATCAACAACATTCTCCTAAGCAATACTGTGTAATATTTATTCATCAGCGCCCATATCAGTTCCCGGTTCCAAATCATTATCGACCGTTGCAGCCTGGTTTAGCCCGGGTTCTTCTGCAGTATTTTTTAATGCATCGTTTTCTTTGGTTTTTATTGGAATTTCAGCATATTTATTTTCCTTACTTTCCTCTTTTAAATGAATATCAGTTTTTACAACGTTCGGCATAAAAATGTTTATAATAAAATAAGCAAACGCTGCGCCAGAGCCTTGTTATTATAAACGCCTGCTACTGTATGAATTTCAAAAACATTTACTTTAAACTTACTCACTGGGAAAGCTGGCATTACATGGCAAAATACATTCCCATAATGCCGGTATGGGGCTGGCATTGCCTACGGGCAGGATCGCTGTGGTTTTTCACGCCATCAAATCCAACCATTACATTTGGAGGATTTGAAGGAGAGACAAAAAGTGAAATGTACAAACAGTTACCCGCAGGCACCTATCCCAAAAGTATTTACATATCTGCTTCAATGCTTTTAGCTGACGTGAAAGAAATGCTGCTGCATAATAATTTTACTTACCCATTTGCTGTAAAGCCCGATGCAGGTATGATGGGCTTTATGTTTCGTCGGATAGGCAATGAAGATGCATTAATAAAGTACCACACAAAAATGCCGGTTGATTATATTATTCAAGAGCTGGCTGTTTATCCGCTGGAAGTAAGTGTGTTTTATTATCGATATCCAAATCAACAACAAGGCACTATTACAGGATTTTTAAAGAAAGAATTTTTGGAAGTTGTAGGAGATGGAAATGCGACGCTGCTGGAACTGATTTTGAACTACGAAAGGGTACGGCTGCGCATTGATGAAATGAAGGCAAAACATGCTGATAACCTACAGCAGGTTTTGCATAAAGGAGAAATATATATTTTGTCGTATGCGCTCAACCTGAGCCGCGGCGGTCGTTTGGTGAGCCTTGCCCATGAAAAAGACGAGCGGCTATTAAAAGTATTTGATGACCTGAGCCATTACACAAAATATTTTTATTATGGCCGATATGATATTAAATGTGCATCGATAGAAAGTTTAAAAACCGGCAAAGATTTTACCATCCTGGAGTACAACGGTTGTGGTGCAGAACCTCATCATGCATATGGCAATGGTAATACCTTGTTTCAGGCTTATGCTATTTTTCTGCAGCACTGGAAAGTACTTTACAAAATTTCCGCTTATAACAATATACACGGTTTTAAAAGATGGAATTTTATTCAAGGCTGGCAATATCTACAAAAAGCAAAAGCACATTACAGACTTTTAAAAAAACTGGACGGAGAAACGCAATTATAAAATAGGATTTGTTTTTTTAACGTAGTTTATGATGCACCGTATTTGTTTTACGGAAAACCTTATTATTTATAAATATATGGATCTGGAAGAGGAAGTTTTTAATGAATATTATAACTTTTTAGGTAACAAAGCATTTCCCTGTGTGGCTGCTAAAGATGCTATGGCAAAGGCTAATATTAAATTATTTGTTGCAGATAATATTGCCTGTCCTAAAGATGATAAGGCGATACTTGATTTTATTTATGAGTTCATCCATTTTTTCCGCAAAAGCGGAAAGGGTTTCTACAGTGCAGCAATAATATTTATGCAGCCTGAAATATTAAGTGAAGAAATGTTTGATGTGCTATTATGGAAAAGGCTTGCAGCATTAAGAAGCCTGGATGCCTTGCAATATCAGCATGACAGCCGTGTGGCGGCAAATCCTACAGGCAGTAATTTTAGTTTTAGCCTGATGGAAGAAGCTTTTTTTATTGTAGGGCTGCACCCCACTAGTAGCCGGCCTGCCCGTAGGTTTAAATATGCTACACTTGTTTTTAACCCTCATGCGCAGTTTGAAACAATGAAAAAAAATGCCCGTTATGAAAAAATGAAAACTATTGTACGCAAAAGAGATATAAGCTTTTCAGGCTCGGTAAACCCGATGCTGACTGATTTTGGCGAAGCATCTGAAGTGTATCAATATAGTGGTAAAAATTACGACAGCAATTGGAAATGTCCGCTGCCATTTAACCAATCATAATATGGAAATAATTGAGCCGAGAACCGGTACAGCGTTTATTTTAAAAAAAGGGCAGCTGCTAAAAGTTACAGATATACAGGGCGAACAGGTATCTGATTTTGTATGTTTTAATTTGAATGATAAACGGGAATATTTATC
>JANLVW010000857.1:0-2716 GCA_031364205.1 Ferruginibacter sp. | reverse complement strand
TGTAGCGGGCTTTTTAACGTGTATCCCCTAAGTAAAGGAATATCGTGTTTTACATTTTCATTTTACCCATTTTACCCATTCTCCCATCCATATAACATTTGTCCCCATCTTTCATCATCATTGTTTTACCATTTTTCATTTTACAGGTTCCGTCTTTCATACATACAGTACCATTTTTCATCGTCACGTCATTGTCCATTTCCATCATTTTACCATTTTTCATCATCATCATGTTGCCGTCTTTCATCATAACACAGTCCTTGGAGGAACTGTTCATGTGATGCTTGACATGGTGTTTTGTTTTAGTTTGAGCGTTTACAGTTGTGTTTAACGCAAAAAGAGCAATTAAAATAATTACATATTTCATAATAAGATGTTTGTAGCGGTGTGTTTTTGCCGCAGGTGTGATAAATAATTTTTAATACATATTGTTCCGCAACAATTCAACCAGAATTATTCTTCCTGTTGTCATACTCCCCTTTCCATAGCTTGTTCACCATCCTAATTCAATAAATCGTAGATATTTTATACTATAATCTGAGCAGATTATAGTGATCATTATCATCTCATAGATTGATTACCATCATAATTATCAAACCTGTGTGGCTTGTGTTTTGTATAAATTATACATTGTAAAACTTGTATTGTCTTTGATATTATTGAAACTGCAAAGTTTTAATTCAATAAATACAAGTAAAATCTTACGAGTAGAAAAATAACCTAAAAAATTATTATAACGAGCGATAAAACAAGCTAAGCAAAGTAATTTTTAAACAATAAAATGACATCATGAAAAAAGAACAAAAAATTCTTCCTGCCACAAAAGAAGATAAGACCGGCTCGAAGATTAACCCTGTAAATAAAATTAAAAAAACTTCAACATCTGCATCTCTTAATAATGCAATGAGAAGTGCAGTTGGTAAAACTATAGCCAGAACAGGCAGTGGTCTTGCTAATGAAGGTACCTCAGTTTCTTACGAAGAAGAACGTTAATTATTTGGTCCTAAACACAGTGGTGATCATCCTTCACAAAGGTATTAGGCTATTAAAAATGCAGTGATATCTAAAAGGTTTATTTATTTGGTATTTTATCTAAAAGAGTATCACCTGTTGTAACCTTCATTATATCAGCTTTCAGGTAAACACAATTTTCTTTTTCATCCAGCTTATCTCCAAAAAAAAATGGTTTCAGCCATTCTGTTTATGGTTGCACATAAAATATTGCCGTAAACAAATATTTTTAATTATAAAAATGCGATAAAATGAAACATTTCTTTTTAGCCCCAACCTTGCTGATACTACTGCTGTTAAACGGCATATTAATGAGCAGTTGTGTTAACAACAAAAATTCATTCCAGTTGCAACCGGGTAAAGTTTATGTAGCCAATGAAGA
The DNA here is from genome assembly GCA_031364205.1 of Ferruginibacter sp. Lineage (GTDB taxonomy): Bacteria > Bacteroidota > Bacteroidia > Chitinophagales > Chitinophagaceae > Ferruginibacter. Next base: position 1,323 of record JANLVW010000857.1, on the reverse strand, counting down.
AGGTGGCAGTGTATCAGTAATTGATTTGCAGGACAGTCTTAAAAATACAAGCATAGATATTAACGACTCGGGTAAAATGTTTATGGCGCACAATGTACAGGTAGCGCCTAATGGTAAATCTGTTTGGGTAACAGCAGTACCAATGGACAGCAATGGCATAAATCAATTAGTAGTTATTGATCAGGGTTCAGGCACAATCAAAAAACGCATCTATTTGGGTAAAGATTTACATGTGGCCCATGTGGTTTTAGACGACCAATCAAAAAACGCTTTTGTAACGGCAAAAGATCCCAACCAGGTTATACAGGTAAGCGATGTAAATTATGAAGTGGTGCGCAAATTTGATTTAGGAGCCGGCCACTCCCCGCATGGTTTGAGGTATGCCAAAGGTAAATTGTATGTAGCCAATATGGATGCAAAGAGCATGTCAATTATTAATATTGCCGATGGTAAAATAACAGATATTCCATTAGGTGCTGTGGTGGTGCAGACAGCTGTTACCCAAGATGGGAAATTTGTTTTAGCCACATTATACGATACCAAAGAAGTAATACGGTATGATCTGCAAAGCGGAGAAATTAAAAGAATAGCATTACCTGCAAATGCACAGGGTCCTGTACAATTATATGCAACGCCGGATAGTAAATCGCTTTATGTTGCAGACCAAGGCGAACTCATGAATAGACCCGCTTCTAACAAGGTTTTTGTTATTGATATATCAACTGCAAAAGTAACTAACACCATTACAGTAGGCAACAAAGCACATGGTGTTGTTGTAAGCAAGGATGGCAAAACCATTTACATTACTAACAGTTTAGATAATACTGTTTCTGTCATTGATGCGGCAACTCAAAAAGTAACCCGTACAGTATCCGTTGGTAAAGGCCCAAATGGTATCAGCTATTGGTTTAAAACCGGTGGTATGCCGTAAGGTATTTATTAACTATATATAAAATAATACAAAATAATGGGAGTAGAAGTCACTTCCTAACCCCTTAAAATTCACAAACTATGTTTCACAACAATGGAAATTACTCTTTCGTGGGAATGCATATGTATGGATGGCTCATCCTACTCATCTTGTTTTTTGCCATATTAGTATGGTTTAGCAGGTACAGCAGAAGAAAATAACCAGTACTATTTTAAAAAGTAAAAATTTTTTTAAAATCTAAATCAGGTTTTTTATGAAGATTTTATTAGCAGCAACTAATACTTGCCAACACCGGCCTTTACTTGAACATGCACTTCAAATCGCCTGGTTGCCCTATAAAGTAATTTATTTTGAGGATCATCCCGAAATATTAAAAAAATATCAGTTACAGC
>JANLVW010000837.1:0-2597 GCA_031364205.1 Ferruginibacter sp. | reverse complement strand
ACTACCACTATAAAAAATTTATTTTTGGGTGCATTGGTAACGGTTATTGCAGCAGGTTTTTTATCTCAAAAAAAATCGGTATAATGTGTTTAAGTATAATTCAGAAAAAGCTAAATATTTATTTGAAGATGAAATGTGCGACGCCACCGCAGATCCACATTGCTGCTTCTTTGCTCGGCTAACAAAAAATAAAAAATGGATTTATCAATTGTAATACCACTGTTTAATGAAGATGAATCTTTGCCTGAACTTACGGCATGGATAGAAAAAGTAATGACCGCCAATAATTATAGTTACGAAATAATTATGGTAGATGATGGCAGCACCGATGATTCGTGGGCTGTAATAGAAAATTTACGAACAAATAACAACGCAGTAAAAGGCATAAAGTTTCAACGCAATTATGGAAAAAGTGCAGCCCTTAATGAAGCTTTTAAAGCTGCACAGGGTGATATAATTATTACCATGGATGCAGATATGCAGGATTCTCCCGACGAAATACCTGAACTCCGCCGCATGGTTTTGGAAGAAAACTTTGATATTGTAAGCGGCTGGAAAAAGAAAAGATTTGATAATACTTTTACCAAAAATCTCCCATCAAAATTATTTAACGCAGCGGCCCGAAGAAGCAGCGGCATTAAATTAAATGATTTTAACTGCGGCTTAAAAGCCTACAAAAAAAAGGTTGTAAAAAGTATTGAAGTGTATGGAGAAATGCACCGTTACATTCCTATACTGGCAAAATGGAGTGGCTTTAAAAAAATTGGCGAAAAAGTGGTGGAGCACCGAGCAAGAAAATATGGCATTACAAAATTTGGCTGGGAGCGTTTTGTAAACGGCTTTTTAGATCTTGGTTCCATAATGTTTGTGGGCAAATTCGGTAAGCGTCCAATGCATTTTTTCGGTCTTTGGGGCACGCTTTCTTTTATGGCCGGACTTACCATATTTTTATATCTCACCATTTCTAAATTCTTTTTTGACGGTACAGGAATGACACAAAGACCACTGTTTTTCTTTGCGCTTTTTGCTATGACAATTGGTACACAGTTATTTTTAGCAGGTTTTATTGGCGAATTAATTGCACGCAATTCTCCAGATAAAAACAGTTACCTCATTGAACAAAAACTTGGAATATAGTTATGGCAAATGTTGTAATTATTGGTCCTGCATTCCCTTTGCGTGGTGGGCTTGCTACATTTAATGAGCGGCTTGCAAGGCAATTTATACAGCAAGCTTTTGATACAAAAATTTACACATTCTCTTTGCAATACCCTGGATTTTTATTTCCCGGCACAACTCAATATAGTGATTCGCCTGCCCCTGCTGATTTAGATATTAAAGTGTGTATTAATTCTGTGCTGCCAACCAATTGGCTGAAAATTGGATTGGAATTAAAAATATTAAACCCGGATTTTATTGTCGTGCGTTATTGGCTGCCGGTAATGGGGCCTTGCCTCGGAACAATCTTAAGAATCGTAAAGAAAAACAAACACACAAAAATTGTTTGTATAGCAGATAATATTATTCCCCACGAAAAAAGGAAGGGAGATAATTTATTTACAAAATATTTTATAAAACCTGTTGATGCATTTATTGTAATGAGCGAAAAAGTAATGAGTGATTTAAAACAGTTTGATAAAACTAAACCGGTAAAACTCATCCCGCATCCCCTGTACGATAATTTTGGAGAAAAAATAGACAAGAAACTTGCAAGAAAAAATATAGGAATTCAAGGAGGAGAAAAGATAATGTTGTTTTTCGGTTTTATAAGAAAATACAAAGGGTTGGATATTTTACTCGATGCACTCGCATTGATAAAAAAAGAAAATACTTCTACCTCGTTTAAAGTTTTAATAGCGGGAGAATTTTATGAAGATAGAAAACCTTTTGATGCGCAGATTGCAAGATTAGGTCTAGAAAACATGCTCATTTTAAGAACTGACTTTATTTCCGATGATGAAGTCAGGAATTATTTTTGCGCAGCAGATGTGGTTATTCAGCCTTATAGAAATGCCACGCAAAGTGGAGTAACTCCCCTCGCCTATCATTTTGAAATCCCCATGATTGTAACCAATGTTGGTGGCTTGCCCGCACTGGTTCCTGACGGAAAAGTTGGGTTGGTGGCTGAACCAAATGCCACATCAATTGCGAAAAAAATTACCGAATATTTTATAAAAGACGAAAACGTTTTTGTAGAAAATTTAAAGGAAGAAAAGAAAAAGTTTAGCTGGAAGAAAATGGTAGATGCTGTAATTGAAATTTAAAATGTCAAAATAAATTTTGCATGTAAGTATATGCATCCTACATTTGCTTTCTAAACATTTAAATGACCACAACAACATTACATCATCATCATGCTCATACTAGCTCTTAGGCCAGGTGTTAATGATGTATAGCTACATAATTTAAAAACCCCGTCTGAGTAAACAGACGGGGTTTTTATTTAACTCCGCTTTTTACTCAGCAAATATTAAAAACAAAATGAGTAAACTTAAAATTGCCATACAAAAAAGCGGAAGACTAAGTGAAAAATCGCTGGATATTTTAAAACAATGCGGTATTAAACTGGCCAATGGCGATAGAAAATTATTAACGGC
>JANLVW010000835.1:0-4068 GCA_031364205.1 Ferruginibacter sp. | reverse complement strand
GATCGTGATGGTGATGGTGTTTTGGATGCAGATGATAAATGTCCTGATGTTGCAGGTTTGGTTTCTTTACAGGGTTGCCCTGACAGAGATGGTGATGGTATTCCTGATGCTGAAGATAAATGTCCTGATGTTCCGGGCCTGGCAAAATACCAGGGTTGTCCGATACCTGATACTGATGGTGACGGTATTAATGATGAACTGGATAAATGTCCTACTGTTTTCGGTTTTGCACGTTATCAGGGTTGTCCGATACCGGATACTGACGGTGATGGTGTAAATGACGAAGAAGATAAATGCCCTACAAGACCGGGTCCTGCAAGTAATCAGGGTTGTCCGGTGATTGCAAAAGAAGTTATTGAGAAAATTAACTTTGCAGCAAAAAATGTATTCTTCTCTACAGGTAGTTTTAAATTATTACCTAAGTCATTTAAATCATTGGATGAAGTTGTAAAATTGATGAAAGATGATGAAACATTGATGATTGATATTGATGGTCATACAGATGCACAGGGATCTGACAAAAGCAATCAGGTTCTTTCTGATAACCGTGCAGGAGCTGTAAAAAATTATCTTGTAAGTAAAGGAATTGTTGAAACTCGTTTAAAGTCTGCAGGATACGGCAAAACAAAACCTGTAGCTGATAATAAAACAGCTGCAGGTCGTGCAAAAAACAGAAGAACAGAAATGACTGTTAGAAATTTCTAAGTAAAGATTGATAAAGCATAAATAAAAAACCCGTTCATTAAATTGAACGGGTTTTTTATTGCTCATTAATTAGAAAATATTTTAAATGTGTTATCGATGAAAAAATCCTTTTATTATCTTAATAGAATTTATAATTTTTTTGATCAGTAAAATTTTATCCTGCCGGGGTAAACTTTTAAGGCTTCTTGTAAACAAAGAACAGCTTCTTTAATATCTGAAACATTTAGTACATAAGCCAGACGAACTTCATTTTTACCTAAGCCCCGTGTGGCATAAAAGCCTGTGGCAGGAGCCATCATTATAGTACTGCCGTTGTAAGAAAAATCTTCCAGTAACCATTGACAAAATATATCACAGTCATCAATTGGTAATTTTGCCATAACGTAAAATGCACCGCCCGGGTTTGGGCAAAAAACACCTTCAATTTTATTAAGTGCTGTTACCAATGTATCTCTTCTAAGTTTATATTCAGCTTTTGTTGTATTAAAATAATCATCCGGTAAATCTACCGCTGCTTCGCCTAAAACCTGAGCATAATAAGGTGGGCTTAACCTTGCCTGTGCAAACTTCATAGCCACATTAAGTACTTCTTTATTTTTAGTAATAAATGCGCCAATCCTTCCACCACATGCACTGTATCTTTTACTGATTGTATCCATTAACACAACATGTTGTTCGGCTCCTTTTAAATGCATGGCACTTGTGTGTGTTCCTTCGTAACAAAATTCACGATAAGCTTCATCAGCAAACAAAAATAAATTGTTTTTTATAACAATTGCTTTCAAAATTTCCATTTCAGCTGCGCTGTACAAATAACCTGTTGGATTATTAGGGTTACAAATTACAATCGCCTTTGTTCTTGGCGTTATAGCTTTTTCGAAATCTTCTATTGGTGGAAGTTCAAAGCCTGTTTCTATTCTGCTGCTTATTGGTACAACTTTTACATCTGCCTGCACAGCAAAGCCATTGTAATTTGCATAAAAAGGTTCGGGAATTATTACTTCATCGCCTGCATCAAGACAAGCCATAAACCCAAACAGTATAGCTTCACTGCCACCTGTTGTTACAATAATTTCATCTGATGTAACATCAATATTATTTTTTGCATAATACTCTACCAATTTTTTGCGGTAACTTTCGTTACCTGCACTGTGGCTGTATGCAAGTATGTGCACATCACAATTTTTTACTGCATCAATACAAACCTGTGGGGTTTCTATATCAGGCTGGCCAATGTTTAAATGAAAAACTTTTGTTCCTCTTTTTTTAGCAGCTTCTGCAAATGGGACTAATTTTCTTATTGGAGATGCCGGCATAACGTGCCCACGGTTACTTATTTTTAACATGGCGTAAAGATAACATAAGCACTATCAAAAAATGACGAGTTGCAATGATTTACAGATACGGGATAAGAAATGTTTTTTGATTTTCTGATTATCTGTTCAACGCACCACCTGCCCGATTTAAAGTATAAGTTGCCTTTAATAATTTTACCTGTAATTCAATTATTTTTTGCTTTATTTCCAGCACTTTATTTTCACGGCTGTTAACTAAAAACAAACTACTTTCTCCATTGTTAAAACGGAGTAATTAATTTCTTAATAAAGCAATGTAATTTATCAGCGCACTGTTGGCTATTATAACTTGATTCTGCAAAATTGCTACTCTATTAAAATAATCTTTTATCTTATTTTCGGTTTCAATAATTTTTTGTTTGAAATACAATGAGTTTTCTTCCAGTTTCAGTTTTGCCATTTTATACTCACCACGGCCTTGCCTAAAAAGCAATGGGATTTTAATACCAATGCCCCATCGATTGTTATTTTCCAGCAAAGGAATCGCTGAGTTTTTTAATGGATTAAAATCTTTGCCGAGTAAATTTCCTTTTACGTTTACCTCAGGTAGCAGTTGTTGAAACTTCAGTTTTCTCTCCACCACCAATCCTTCAATTTTGTATTTGTACTGTAATAAAAAAGGGTTTGTAAGATTGCTTTCATTTAAAAAACTTTGTAAAATAATTTGTTGTGTTGTTTTATTTAATATCAGTGTGTCGGGTATTATATTATCTGACAGTTGTTGTCCGATTTCAGTGGATGTGCAGGCACTTTACTACATTGCTATTGCAGAAGGAAGCAAAACTTATTTAAGTAAAGAAGTGGATAATCACAACAAAGTTTTTTTATTTAACCCTTATAAAGAATTGTGTGGCAGAATTGCTTTGCTGTTTAAAGAATACAACCCCAAATATAAATACCCTTCATCGCTGGCAAGTACATTGGTTGAAACGGCCCACATGCAGCATTATTTTATACAGCACCTGCAACAGCTTGGGGATTATAGCAAGAAGAAAAATCCAAAAGAAATAGAGGCATTTTTGGAGCAATTGGTTTTTGGGGCACTGAATGCAAATTAAAAAATTACAAACTGACAAACCACTCTGCATTTTTTATCATTTGTGCGGGGTATTTCTCGGGTGCATATTTTCCTTCTAAAACTGTTTTAAGCATCTGCTGTTTTTCTTTGCCGGTAACCAAAAATAAAATATGCTTTGCGTTGTTTATTAGGGGTGCTGTAAAACTTATACGGTTCATTTTAATTTCATCTACATAAACTTCTTTTACCAGTGCTTTTGCTTCTTCTAAAATTGTTGTATTTGGAAAAAGTGATGCAGTATGACCATTGTCTCCCATGCCCAATAAAATTAAATCAAAGACGGGTTTATCTGTTTTAAAAAAAATCTTAATGGTTGCTTCGTAATAAATTGCAGCATTTACCGGGCTTTCATCAACCGGAATTATAAAAATATTTTTTTTGGGAACTGAAACTTTATCCAGTAAAATATTCTTTGCATTGTAGCTGTTGTTGTTTTTATCATTTAAGGCAACACAACGTTCATCTCCCCAAAAAAAATAAATATTTTTCCATTCAATCCGATTAATATAAAAATCAGTAGAAAGTAATTTGTACATGGCTGAGGGAGTATTACCACCGGATAATGCAACTGTAAATTTGCCTTTTAATTTTATGGCTTCGTCAGCAAGTTTTATAAAATATTCTGCCGCGGCTTTTGCCAGTAAATCAGCATTATCAAAATGTATTACTTTATTCATTATTTTTTTTTTCAAATGGAAGTATGATCCAGTTGTTTCCATCTTTTGCTATCAATGCTTCTGATGTTTCCGGACCATTTGTACCTGCGCTGTAATTGGGAAAATTTACAGATGGATTATCTCTCCACATACTGAGGATTGGCATTAAAATTTCCCATGCGGCTTCCACCTGGTCTGCACGCATAAATAATGTTGCATCACCTTCAATAACATCAAGCAGTAAAGTTTCATAACCTTCCGGTATGCCGGAACT
>JANLVW010000822.1:0-6764 GCA_031364205.1 Ferruginibacter sp. | reverse complement strand
TATAAATGGCGATGGGTATCTTAATGCAAGCGGGAATACTGATATAACCAATTGGACCAATTCTGGTTCATACGGATGGCGTGGATCTTCTTTTAATAACTCGGTTATATATGGAAGAACATCTGACAGGGCATCAGCAGGGACGAACGATGGGGGCAGCATCTATTCTTACATAGGTATTAGGTGAGCAAGAACAGCCCAGTAAATTTTTTGACTTTTAAACAGGTAATTATGAAAAATATTTTTATGATGCTGCTGTTTTCGGTAACCTTATCAACTCTATTTGCACAGCCATCCAGTAGCGCAATCTTTATAGGGGGTAATAATGATGGTTTTGATAAAACAAACTTTACACAGGCAGCAAACAACATTTTTGTTGGAGGTACAGGAGACGGATATGATAAAACAGGATTTATACAATCTGTAAACAACATTTTTGGTGGAGGCACAGGGGATGGGTGGGATAAAACTGCTTTTACACAATCTGTAAATAATATTTTTATGGGAGGCTCAGGAGATGGGTGGGATAAAACAGGATTTATACAACCTGTAAATAATATTTTTATTGGAGGCTCAGGAGATGGGTGGGATAAAACAGGATTTATACAATCTGTAAATAATATTTTTATGGGAGGCTCAGGAGATGGGTGGGATAAAACTGCTTTTACACAGTCAGGAAATAACATATTTTTAGGTGGTAACGGAGATGGTTGGGCAAGTGCTTATCGCCCTTTGGGTCCATTACCTGTAACATTATTGTATTTTACGGCTAAAAAAAATACTGTTAGTTCCGCCTTGCTTAATTGGAAAACTTCTCAGGAAATAAATGCTGCCAGCTTTGATGTTGAAAGGAGCGTAGATGCTATCTTTTTTACAAAAATAGGGCTCGTGCATGCAGCAGGTAATTCATTAATACCGGTTGAATATTTTTTTACAGATAATAATCCCGCAAAGGGAATGAATTATTATCGACTGAAACAAATTGATGTTAATGGAAGATTTGTTTACTCACCTGCAAGGGTGGTAATGTTTGATGGGCTTAATGCTGCAACAGTAAAGTATTATCCAAACCCAACAAATGGAATTTTAAATATTGAAATTTCCTCTTTCAACGTAAACGAAGCAACAGTAATTAATATTACAAACGCAGCAGGTGTTGTTGTAAACCAATACAGAGTTGCATCTATATCGGGAAATAAAATACAGATCGATCTTTCCCGTTATGCAAAAGGAACATATTTTATTCAGGTTCGCACGCCAACACTCAACAGCACACAGCGTGTTGTACTAAATTAACATTTTCTTCTTCATACAGTAAGATCAGGGCTGCTTTTTAGCGGCCCTTTTCGTTTGAATGAATTGCTGTAAATTTGTATCAATATTTAAGAGAAAATAAAAGAATGAAGATCAAATTTTGTGTGTGGGTTTTAGCTGTTATATTACTTTCTGCCTGTGAAAAAGATATTACATTAAAATTAAATGATGCGGTGCCTCTGGTTGTGGTTGATGCCCAGATTGAAGATGGACAGTCACCTCTAATTGTATTAACAAAAAGCCTTGGTTATTTTAGTAAAATTGATCCGAAAACTTTGGCAGGTTCATTTTTACGCAATGCTGATGTATTTGTTTCAAACGGCATTACAACACACAAATTAAAAGAATATTCAAAGCCACTTGCACCGGGTTTTACAGGTTATTTTTACAGCAACGATAATTTAAATCCGTCAACTGCTTTTTTAGGCCAGCTTAATAAAAATTATACTTTAAGAATTGTTGCAGAAGGTAAGGAATACACATCTTCTACCTTTATACCTACTAACGCTATAACACTTGATTCTATTTATACACGAATAGCACCTTTAAATGCTGATACTTCAAAAAGGATTTTGTTATTGAGGTCAACAGACCCACCGGGGATTGGCAATTTTGGAAGGTATTTTACAAAGAAAAACAGCGGTCCATTTTTACCGGGTGAAAATTCTGTTTTTGATGACCAGGTGATAGTTGGATCAACATTTACTATACAGTTGCCACAAGGCATTGACAGAAACAATCCAACAAAAGCTGACAGCAGTTTTTTTAAGCGTGGTGATACTATAACTTTAAAATATTGTAACATTTCCCAGTCAGCATTTAGGTTTTGGAGCACTTGGGAATTTGCTTTTCAGGGAATAGGAAACCCATTTGCCCAACCAAACAAAGTTTTGGGAAATATTTCCAACGGAGCACTAGGTTCATTTTGCGGCTATGCTGTTAAGTACAAAACAATCATATCACAATAAAAATAATTTTTTAAACAGAAAACACAGATGGAAAATACAACAGCAGAAAAAGTAAGTTGTTTAATTATAGGATCAGGACCTGCAGGTTACACTGCAGCCATTTATGCAGCAAGGGCAAACATGAAACCACTGCTGTATCAGGGTATACAGCCCGGCGGTCAGCTAACCATTACAACAGAAGTAGAAAATTATCCGGGTTACCCCGATGGGATACAGGGTCCGGAAATGATGGAGCATTTTGAGAACCAGGCAAAACGTATGGGTACAGATATTCGTTACGGGCTTGCAACAAAAGTAGATTTTGGTGTTAGACCTTTAAGGGTGGAAATTGATGAAGAAAAATGGATAGAAGCTGATTCAGTTATTATCAGTACGGGTGCAGCTGCAAAATGGCTGGGCATTGAAAGTGAGCAAAGGCTTAACGGATATGGCGTTAGTGCTTGTGCTGTATGCGATGGGTTTTTCTTTAAAGGAAAAGTAGCGGCTATAGTAGGGGCAGGAGATACTGCTGCAGAAGAAGCTTTGTACTTATCAAAAATATGCAGCATGGTGCATATGATTGTACGCAAAAGTGAAATGCGTGCCAGCAAGATTATGCAGGATAGGGTAATTGCAACACCCAATATTAAAATTTACTGGAACAGCGAGACAGATGAAATATTAGGAGATAAAAAAGTAGAAGGCGTAAGAATTTTAAACAACCTGACAAACGAAAAGACTGAAATTTCCGTAAGTGCTTTTTTCGTTGCTATTGGCCATAAGCCGAACAGTGATATTTTTAAAGGTTGGCTAGATATGGATGAAGCGGGATATTTACAAACTATTCCCGGCACAACAAGAACAAACATTGAAGGAGTATTTGCTTCCGGCGATGTGCAGGATAAAATATACAGACAGGCTGTAACAGCTGCGGGCAGTGGTTGTATGGCATCCCTTGATGCCGAGCGTTATTTAAGTGAAAAAGGTTTGCATTAATGTTTACCCTAAGATTAAATAAATTAAAATTTTTTGCCTACCACGGTGTACATTTTGAAGAAGCTATTGTAGGAAACGAATTTGAAGTTTCTATCCTGATATCTTTTTCAGAAAATAAAAAAGTTGAGGCATTGGGTGATACTGTAAATTATGTTGAAGTGTTTAATGCTGTAAAAAAGCTGTTTGCAATTCCTGAGCAATTATTAGAAACGCTTGCTCAAAAAATTTCAGAAGAAATTTATAAAATTGACAATAGAATTTCATCAATTAACATTACTATAGATAAATTAAATGCACCGATCTGTAATTTTACCGGTACTGTCGGTATTAATTATTCAAAATCTTATCCCTAATGAAGCTGTTTTCATTTTTATTGTTTTTCGTATTTTCAATTACTGAAATTTGTGCACAAGATTATAGAACGGTTATATTAGAAGCTGATAGATTGGAAGCTATTCCAAGTGAAAAAGCTGCATTCATAAAATTTAAAGAAGCACTTCAGTTACAGCCTACAAGCCTGTACGCCTTAACAAAATCCAGTGAACTTTGTTGCAGAATAGGGGCCAGAGAAAACGACACAAAGGTTAGGGATGATTATTACAGCACTGCATTAATTTATGCAAAAACCGCATTAAAGCTTTATCCAAAAAGCGATGATGCAAATGTTGTAATGGCACTATCAATTGCAAGAAGTCTTTTGTTAAAAAGTGGTAAAGAAAAAATTAATGCTGTTAAAGAGTTAAAGGATTACGGCGACAAAGCTGTGGCTGAAAATCCAAAAAATTTTAAAGCATGGCATGTTTTAGGTAAATGGAATTATGAAGTAAGTAATTTAAATGTATTTGAAAGGATAGGTGCAAAAATAGTTTATGGCGGTTTGCCACCGGCATCCCTAGAAAATTCAATTGCCTGTTATGAAAAAGCCAAACAGCTTAGTCCAACATTTACATTAAATTACCTTGAACTTGCCAAAGCATATAAAAGAAATGGTGATAAACAAAAAGCTCTTGCCCAACTAAACTATTTGCTTACCCTAAGAAATTATACAGAGGATGATCCCCGGATAAAATCAGAAGCGCAAACGCTTTTAAAAAACTGGATGTAAAATTTTAGCAGGCCTCAAGCGCTTGCAAAATATCCTTTACTATATCGTCTATATATTCTAACCCTACTGATATTCTTATAAGACCGGGTGTTATTCCCACAGCATCTTTTTCGGCTTGGCTAAGTTTTGAGTGGGTGGTAGAAGCAGGATGGGATGCAATGCTTCTGCTATCGCCAAGGTTGTTCGTAACAGATAAAAGCTGTAAGGCATCTAAAAAAAGTTTGCCCCCTTCTAATCCTTTGTTTATTTCAAAAGTTAAAATACCACCACCATTACTCATTTGTTTTTTTGCAATCACATACTGAGGATGGGAGTCTAAAAAGGGATATTTTACACTGTTTATTTTTGGGTGGCCTTGTAATTGTTTAGCCAACTGGAGCGCATTTTCTGCATGCTTTTCCATTCTAAGATGCAGGGTTTCCATACTTTTACTAAGTACCCATGCATTAAATGCGCTTAATGTAGGTCCTGTATTTCTTATGAAAAGATAGAGTTGATGAATCAATTCCTTCTTACCAACCACCACGCCACCAAGTACACGACCTTGTCCATCAATAAATTTTGTGGCTGAATGTACTACAAGGTCTGCACCAAAATTTATTGGTTGTTGTACAGCTGGTGTAGCAAAACAATTATCAACCACAAGTAAAATTCCTTTAGGCTTGCAGAAGGATGATAGCAATTCGATATCTACAACATCAAGCCCAGGATTTGAAGGCGTTTCCACATAAAGCATTTTTGTATTTGGCTTTATTAAAGCTTCTATACTTGCCGGATTGTTCATGTCAAAATAAGAATAATCAATACCCCATTTTGGTAAAAATTTTGTGAGTAGTGTGTGGGTGGATCCAAAAACAGCTGATGCTGAAAGAATGTGATCTCCATTCTGAAGAAAAGCCATAAAGGTACCAAACACAGCAGCCATACCCGTTGCAGTAGCCACACCATCTTCTGTATTTTCCAAGTCCGCAATTTTTGCAACAAATTCATCTACAGTTGGGTTCGAAAAACGGGAATATATATTTGCTTCCGGGGTATCACTTGAAAAAGCATTGGCCATATCCTGTGCAGAATCGTACGTGAAGCTACTAGTTAAGAATATAGGCGTACTGTGTTCTTTTTGGGCAGTTTGTTCTGTTTGTAGCCTTATTGCTTTTGTAATGGGGTGTAGGTTTTCCATAAAATACAAATCGAAATACTGTAAACGATATAAATAATTTACAATAAAATTAATTAAGAATTGGTTGTGAAATTATTACCAGGACGGTAGGTTATTTATTTTGTTATCAAAAAAATAATTTAAAAAATTTTACTCATTAAACAAATGGCCATTTATTTTTACTTTAAAGTGAATTTTTGCTCCTGCACGCCTAAGAGTTTCAGCAACTGAACAATATTTCTCTATTGATAATTGTACTGCCCTAAAAGCCTTGGCAGGTTCTACCTTGCCAGTCAATTCAAAAATCAAATCGATATTTTCCCAAACTGATGGCTCATTGCCATGCTGCCTTTCGCCATCTACCAATATTTGCAGATCGGTAAGGTCCTGCTTTTGTTTTTTTAAAATACTCACCACATCTACAGCGCTGCATCCGCAAAAAGCTGCAAGCAGCGTTTGCATAGGTCTCATTCCTTTTCCGGTTCCACCTTCGTTTACAGGAATATCAATCATCATGCTGTTTCCGGTTGCATCAGTAATTGTCATTCCATAATCAGCATGAGTTCTGTTTGCGGTAAGTAGTGGCATAATCTTTTTTTTGGCGAAGGTAAATGGAAAGGCGGATTAAGAAAAGGTTTAGGACATTTGGGGCTGTAATCTATAAAGCCATATTCATCTTTTGTTCAACAACGTTTCGCAGCACACAGCCCAAAGCCAAGAAACGTTTCCGACCCCCAAAAATCATTTTCTCCCAATCTCCCGTAACTATACAATTATAACCGTCCTACCTTTATAACAATATCAACAGCAAACAATGAAAAAACTAATAGCAACTGTATGCATCTGCATTTTATCTGTAACAGGTTTTGCGCAGCAAACAAACCTTACGGGTTTTAATAAAGAGCGGGTGCGGCTAAGCAGAACGGGCATAAAAGGATTGGCAGTCTATTCAGCTGCAAACATTATCTACGGCACTATTGCAGCATCTCAAAGTACGGGCAGCAATAAATATTTTCATGAAATGAATGCTATTTGGAATGGCATTACATTGGGCATAACAGGCATTGGTTTTTTAACCGCAAAAAAAGAGGGACAACTTTCATACAACGCTTCTTTAAAAAAACAGGCGAACATTGAAAAATTATTTTTGTTTAATGCCGGTCTCGATGTGGCATACATTGCCGGTGGGGGGTATTTAAAAGAAAGGTCTAAAACTACCATAAAAAATCCTTTCAGGTTAAAA
>JANLVW010000800.1:0-6540 GCA_031364205.1 Ferruginibacter sp. | reverse complement strand
AAAATTTTTAAAGAAATAATCAATTAAATATTATTTATGAAACAAATACTTTATTTCAGTTTCCTTATTGTTCTTAGCTTTTCTTGTAAAAAGCAAAATAATGAAACAATCACACCAACTAATACAGTAAAAGTGTATGAAAATCTACCAAATACTACAGATGCAATGATAGCAAGTGTATATCAATCGGAATACCAAAGTACTGTTCATTTTTATGGCTCATTTAACAGTAACGGTGTGCCAAATACGATCAAGGCTTTTAAGGCAAAGAGAAATAATTCAGACACTATAAATAGCTATATTTTGGATGACAGCAAGAGGATTAAATTAGTTTATAGTGAATTAAATGGGCAAAAATTAGAGAAAGTTATAAAACTTAACTATCTATCCAATAATAAAGTTTCAGTTAATGTCTATAACTATAATTGGATAAACAATACAAGCATTTTAATAAAGCAGTACCTAAGTGATTTTAATTCTAATACACTAACCTCAACCTATGGTAGGACAATGAATAATAACGAAATTGAAGAAGTAAACAATGTATTAGGGTTGTCAAAAAACGAAATGATAAAATTTTATAATTTTGGCTTAGCTGTTGCTGCTGTGGCTGCAAATATAGGTGCGTGTGCAGGGCCCCAAGGGATGACACCCATTTGTCCGTGGGCGACAGGATTTATTTGGCTATCTGTGGGATTACTAACAAGAGAAATTGCGAAAGGCGATGAATTAAAAGGATTCAGTCCAAATACACCATCAAGCCCCACAAATGGACAAATTCCTAATCCAATTGGAACCCCAACATATCCAAATGGTTTACAAATTGGTGATGCTTATGAAGGTGGACTTATTTTTTATTTTTCCGACTCTGCGCATCAGCATGGGCGGGTTTGTGCCACTGAAGATGTTGGGAATTATCCATGGGATTTAACCATTTTTGATCCTCAAAATCCTTACAGTTATAATCCTCCATACCTTGGTGGTACAAGTACTTCTGTTGTTTCAGGTGTTTCAAATACTACACGAATTATAGCTACTCTCGGGTCGGGGAATTATGCAGCTTATATGTGCAGGAGTTATAGGGGTAATGGATATAATGACTGGTCGCTTCCATCTAAAGATGAACTAAACTTAATTTATCAAAACTTAAAGCTTAAGGGTTTAGGCTCATTTGGCAGGTGGTATCAGAGCTCCAGCGAAATTGATAATAAATTTATTTGGTCCCTGTGGTTTGAAAATGGTACATTGACAGGTGGTAGTACTAAAAATAATGCTTTTAATGTAAGGGCAACAAGGGGACTTTAAAAATTCCCATATCTCCCTATTGGCGCATTCTCCGCCTGTGTTGGTCTTCGCTAAAATTTTCGCCGCCGCTTGGTTTTTAACCAGCGGCATTTAATTTTGTTTTATTTTATATTCTTTCCCCTCAGTATTTGCGCAGTTTGGTTTGCTCCATTAAATCCCGAGATATCTGAGATAGTACTCATAAATTTTCAATAGGCTTAAGATTACTGAAGCCGGCAATCAGTTATTTATTTCTCAACTAAATTTTGTATTTTACTCCTAAAATTATTTATATGAAAGTATTTTTTACCATCGTATTGATTACCATTTTTATTACCGGCAATGCGCAGCAAAAAGCAATTCTATTGAAACCAGAAAGAGTTTTTGACGGAGTAGAAATGCACAACGATTGGGTGGTAGTTTTAAAAGGTAATTTAATTTTATATGCAGGACCTCAGACGAGCACACTTAAAAGTGACAGCACAATTTCAATGCCCGGACAAACCTTATTACCGGGTTTAATTGAAGGTCATTCTCATTTATTTTTACACCCTTACAACGAAACACAATGGAATGACCAGGTATTGAAAGAAAGCAGGGTTGAGCGTTTGGTTAGAGCAGTAAACCATGCAAAAGCTACTTTAATGGCGGGCTTTACTATGGTAAGAGATTTGGGTACAGAAGGCGCAGGCTATGATGATGTAGGTTTAAAACAGAGCATTAATAAGGGGTTAACACCAGGGCCCAGAATGGTTGTGGCAGGCAGAGCGATAGTGGCAACGGGTAGCTACGGACCAAAATCTGATAACGTAGAATTAAATTTAATAAAAGGCGCAGAAGAAAGTGGTGGCAATGATTTAACAACAACTGTGAGAAACCAGATAGGGCATGGCGTGGACCTCATTAAAATTTATGCTGATTACAGATGGGGATTAAACAATTCAAGTGCACCCACTTTTTCGATTGATGAAATCAAAAATATAGTTGAAGTTGCCAAAACAGCCGGAAGACCTGTAGCTGCTCATGCCTCAACAAAAGAAGGCATGCGCCGTGCAATTGAAGGCGGCGTTGAAACAATAGAACATGGCGATGATGGCGATGAAGAAATTTTTAAATTAATGAAAAGTAAATCAGTAGCCCTTTGCCCAACACTAGCTGCAGGGGATGCCATATCACAATATGCAGGCTGGAAAAAAGGTGTAGAGCAAGAGCCTGAACATATTCGCCTAAAAAGAAAAAGTTTTGAAATAGCGTTAAAAGCCGGAGTTACCATTGTATTTGGCGGAGATGTGGGTGTTTTTACACATGGAGATAATGTAAGAGAGATGGAAATGATGGTAGATTATGGGATGAAACCTGTAGCCGTGTTACAATCAGCTACTTCAGTAAATGCGAGGATATTTCATTACGATAATTTGGGCCAGATAAAGGCCGGTAACTTAGCAGACATTATAAGTGTTACCGGCGATCCATCAGTCAATATAACTGCTATGCACAAAGTAAATTTTGTAATGAAAAATGGGGTTATCTATTTGTCAAAATAAAACATTTATTAAACCTATACCCATTAAATGAATAAACTATTCCAATCATAATCCGACACATAAAAATTGAACTGCATCACAATAGCCGGTTGTGCTAACTGGTTACACAATTTTATAAAACCAAAAAAACTTACCGTGATAAAGCGCACCTATTTAATTAACCAAGTCAATCAAAAGTTTTGGGTAGCCGTTTAAATTCATCGGCAGAATCAATTGCATATTTTAAAAAACATTCAATTTCAATTTAATTGTACAATTCAATTTATTATTAGGAGGGCGTAAGTTGTGATGAAATAAAATTGAGCCTTGCATTGTGTTACTTAATAAGATGCCTAGAATCTTAATATCGGTTTTTACTTTCTAATTAAAGTTCAAAAAACCTTGAATATTTTACTTTGTTATAATGCTTAATAAAATTGACTGATTAAATTTTGTAAGTTAGATTTTTAAATTAAAGTGATTAAATTTACTAAAAACAAAGAATGTCAAAAATTGTAATAGTACCATTAGATTTTTCTGAAACATCTTTTAACGCTGCGCATTACGCTGCAAACATGTATAGAAACAGACCCGATATTACACTTGTGCTGTATCATTTCTATTCAAAAGCTGAAGATGTAGATGTAGCAAACAATTATCTAAAAAGTTTACAAACAGAGTTATCTGTTGATTGCGTAAATATCGAAACGTTTTCAGAATCGGGCAGCAATTTTATCGAGAGTCTCGAAGCATATTCCCACGTAAGAGCTGCTTATATGATAGTTATTGGCCTTACGGGTAAGTCTGCTATTACGCAATGGTTTTCAGGAAGCAACACCTTAAAAATGGCGGAGAAAAATGTATGCCCGGTATTAATTGTGCCCGCAGATGCGAAATATACCGGTACAACAAACATACTTATTGCTTCAGAAATGAGGTATGTAGAAGAGACGCCTGTTTTACTTGCAGTAAAAAGAATTTTATCAGATTTCAAACCTAATCTGCATGTACTAAACGTAGATGATTCACACTACATTTCTTTAACTACCGGGTACAAAATTGAAAGAGATAAAATGGAGGAGTTGTTGAGTGAGTTTAAACCAGAGTTTTATTTTATGCGTCTGTTTGATTTTCACGAAGCCATAAATCTTTTTGTAAGAGACAAGCAAATTGACATGATCATCATCGGACCCAAGTTTCATGGCTTCTTCTCAAAATTATTTAAAACACAGCATACAAAAAAGATGATTTATCAAAGTAAGGTGCCTGTGCTTGCAGTACATGAGTAAAAAAAACAGTCATTAAAATAACCCTCGTCTTAAAAAATTCCTCTCGCCTTGATTCGTGTAGCACGAACCATTGCTAAAATCAAAATATCTTGTCCTAAAATAGGTTTGCACAAATTAATTGTAAAATGAAAAAATACTTCTTAGCAATATCCCGACCCTTACCCGAATTTACAAATGATGTTTCAAATTTGTGATAACCAAAACGCAACGTTCTTGGTGGGAGATGTTGTTAAGAAGTAAAGCTCTACTACTAAGCAAAAGCCATTATGTATTATTTACATGCCCATTTCATTGAAAAATTACTCATTATTTTAATAAATGGACTTAAAAGACCTTATTACTATTGATAACGAAATATTGGGAGGGCAGACTGTTTTTAAAGGAACTAGTGTGCCTGTTGAATCTTTATTTGATCATCTTGAGGCGGGTATTTCATTGGACGCCTTTTTGGAAGACTTTCCAACAGTAAGTAAAGATCAAGCAATAGCAATATTAGAATTGGCTAACAAATTACTAACTACAAAAAACTTTGACCAATTGTATGCGGCTGTTGCTTGATGAAAATTTACCTAAACGTCTCAAATTTGATTTTGGAGAACATGAAATTTATACAGTACGTGACAAAGAGTGGAACGGTATCAAGAATGGCGAGCTTTTAAAACTTTTAATTGAAAGCAAATTCGATGCTCTTTTAACCTTCGATAAAAACTTACAGCATCAAAAAAATTTTGAAAAGTATAGACTAGCCTTATTTGTTTTATCAGCCAAGATTATAGCTCCAAAAGGTTGACCAATTCAACTTCCAAGTTTAAAGACTATTTGAATAATTATCCTCTACAAATAGGTGGAAGTATTATTGCTCAAGAGCATCATTAAAGTTGAAAAATGATATTCCGATGCGCATAGCCACAATGGGAGGTAGTAGCCCTTGCACAAATAAACTTTGTTATTTTACAATTCTTGCGTGCAAGGCTACTACAGACAGCGGGATACAAATGCTGAACATAGTTGTATAGCTGTTGCTTCAAAAAATTAGGAGTAAAAAAAATGATTTTTAAATATCTTATTACAGAGATTATAATGCATTTTGTGAAGAGCCTTCAGTAAGTTTTAAGCAATATTTAAACATTTATATAAATGAGCCAATACTAACTTTCCCATGTGTGTAATTTTTAAAAAAGAATCATCTTTATGATATGCTGCCAGTTGCTTTGCCAGGGCAACCGTTTTTTTTACCGGTGCCACTTCATGTAATATTGATGCTTCAAATAATTCTTTGAGACGGCCTCTACCCAATTTTTCTCTATGGCTGATGAGGCTTCTTTCTTCCTGCTGGTATTGGCGCATGCTTTGGTCTGTAATATGTTGCATTCCCAAAAAAACTAACGCATTATTCTCTTTAAAAAAATGTGGGAGGTAAAGATTTAACCGGCCTTCGTACGATTGCTGATCAAAATCAATTGCTCTTATTCTATATTGATTGCCTTCAATATCGGGCGTAATATCTACCACAAAATTGTACGATCTCATATCTCCCAGCAACCTTACAAAACACCGCTCATTAAACTTTACAAATTCTTTACAGATTCTTATTTGGTTAAATTTATTTTCATTTTCTAAGTTTTGCAAAAATAAATCTCCCGGTAAACCTGCAATATGTTCTTCAATTAAAGTATTGCCATCAGTTAAATAATTAATGCGGTTGGGCGATAATATATGCTCAAGCTCAAGCCCATATACCCTGCTGGCATCTGCTACCTTCACATAAAAATGATCGTAATTGTCATTTAGGCGATTTATAATTCTTACTCTAAACGGTTTGGAGTTTCCAAAAGTGCAATAATCAATTCGAGAAACAGATAAATGCTGCATTACCTCTAAATGACCCGAGGCATTCATGATTGCATAAATAAATTTAAGCCCCGGGTGCAGTTCCTTCATTTCTGCCTCATCGTAAATTACTGTCTGCCAAAGCGTGTCTTTGTCGTTTTTATCATACAATGGAGATGAAAAAGTAAAGCGCAACATATCTGAATATTGCACCGGCAAGGCAACCTCCCTGTCATATTTTATGAGGTAATTTTTGAGTGGATTTTTTATCGGATAAAAAATCTTTTTCTTTGAAGGAGCATCATTTCTGTTTGCAATATCTGGCATAACTAAATTTAATAATTAATGCGTAACAAAAAAATTTATGTAGAATAATTTCTTTTTATGAATCGTTTTTACCTGACACACGAAAATTTTTAAAGCAATATATTTTTACAGGATACTATGAGTTAAAGATCTTGGGGCTGTAATCATTTGTATTTTCTTCAACATTTGCTCCGGCTGTTGGTAGAAGTGCCGCAGCAATCTTTATTATAATTCAAGGTTTAATATCTGCGGCAGCTACTACTGTCCATCCGGCAGCCCTTCATCAGCAAAACTTTTCAACATTTATT
>JANLVW010000779.1:0-6020 GCA_031364205.1 Ferruginibacter sp. | reverse complement strand
CATAAACTTTTTTAGGTGTTGCCCCTGTTGCAAGACCGAGAACAGTTATTTCTCCCGCAGCATTTTTTGTAGTAATAAGTGTTGCTATTTCGTTTGCAACAGCATTACAAACTTCCTCGATAGAAGTGTAGATAACGGTATCAATTTTTTCGAAAGATAATAAACGATGGGGCTTAGTTATTTCGTTATCCATAATAATTGTTTTATAACCACTTTATTCAGATAAATATAGTTTCTTTTTTTATTATTAAACTGATAAAGCAGTTTAAATAAATGCACAAAAATTTAAGCTTTAAATTACACTTTCATTCTTCAATAAAGAATAAAATGGAGGACTTTATAAGGGTTACGGAGAGCATAAGCAATTACAATGATCTGGAAAAAATGAGTGTGCGTGAACTGCTTACAAATATTAATAAAGAAGATGAAACCGTTGCTGCGGCTGTAGCCTCGGCTATTCCGCAAATAGAACAACTTGTAACTATCATTGTTGACAAAATACTTGAGGGTGGCAGATTATTTTATATAGGTGCAGGGACAAGCGGAAGATTAGGCATTTTAGATGCGAGTGAAATACCACCAACATTTGGCATGCCTTATGGCATCATAATCGGCATAATTGCAGGTGGTGAAAAGGCCATACAAAAAGCAATAGAAAACGCAGAAGATAGTCTTACTCAGGGATGGAAAGATTTGCAAGAAAATGGTATAAATAAAAATGATGTTGTAATTGGTATTGCAGCAAGCGGTACTACACCTTATGTGATAGGTGCGTTGGAAGTATGCAGAACTAAAAATATAATAACTGGCGCTATAAGTTGCAACCAAGGCTCACCACTTAGTGCAGCTGTAGATTATCCTATAGAAGTGGTTGTTGGACCCGAGTTTGTTACAGGAAGTACCCGTATGAAAAGCGGTACGGCACAAAAGCTTGTGTTGAATATGATTTCAACAACGGTGATGATACAGATTGGAAGAGTAGAAGGAAATAAAATGGTAAACATGCAACTCACCAATGATAAATTGGTGGACCGAGGTACTAAAATGCTGATGGAACAAGCCGGTATAAAAGATTATAAAACTGCAAGGGATTTATTATTAAGAAACGGGAGTGTTAAAAAGGCAATTGAAGCTCTAAAGTAGACCTGTAACTTTCAAAAAATTAATTAGGAAAACTTACTTTACCCATACTTACAGGTGGTGCAACTTTACCAAAATTAATTTCGCCGCCACACAGTGCTTCGTTTGCAAGGAGCGCAAATAAAATAGCTTCCTTTGCATCAGGATTTATATTTAAATCTTCGGTTGTTTTAAAAGAAATTTCCGGCAATTGATTTTTTATATTTTGGATCAACAAAGGATTGTGCATGCCGCCGCCACTGCTGTAAAGAATTATATTTTTATTTTTTATTAATGCTGTAATTGCTTCGACAATCATATCTGCAGAAAATTTATTAAGCGTAGCCATTACATCGTATGTGCTCAAATTGTTTGTGCCCGATTTGCTTTTTGCTTCCAATAAATAAGTCAGATTAAATAATTCAGGGCCGGTTGTTTTTGGAAAATTACTTTTAAAAAACTGATGTTCTTTTAATGCTGATAAAAGTGATTCGTCAATTTTGCCCTGTAGGGCAACAGTAGCATTTTCATCAAAATATTTACCGGGAAAATGTTGTTGTATGTAGGAATCCATTATTGTATTTCCCGGGCCAACATCGGTACACAAAATATTGGAAGGGTTTTTATCTCCCGGCAAAAAAGTAAAATTTGCAATGCCACCAATATTTAAAAGTATTCTGTCTTCTCCAGCTTTACTAAACAAAATAAAATCTCCGTACACAGCCAATGGCCCACCCTCAGCCCCTACTGCAATATTTTTTTGACGAAAATCGCTAATAGTAATTATTCCCGTTGTTACAGCAATATGGTCGCCATCTCCTATTTGTAAAGTAGCATTTCCAAATTTTGAAAGACCATGTAAAGTTTTAGGAGCATGGTAAACTGTTTGACCGTGACTTGCAATAATATCAACATCTTCGATTTTAATATTCCATTTTTGTAAAAAATTATTGACCATTTTACCATGCTGCAAACCAACCCATGCGTTTAGCAAAGTGAGCTTTTGCAGCTCTACATTTTTTTTACTGAAAATTGTTTTTATCTCTTGCTTAAAATCTTCATCATAAGGCATCGTTTCAAACTGTATTAATTTCATTTCTGTTTGTAAACCACCACCGGTTAAGTTACACAGCGCAATATCGAGCCCATCTAAAGAAGTACCACTCATTAAACCTATAATTAATCGGTTATCTTTTTGAGCAATTTTAAATAAATGTAAGATGTTTTTGTTCATGAAGTGAAGTTAAAAAATGGATATTGATTTATGGTATTACATTTTAATTTTGGAGTGTTGGCATAACAAAAAAATAATTGCACCAATGCTGTTTTAATAAAAAAATTGAGCACATTGCATTCATAAAAATGTAAAGATGAGTATAAAAGCAATTGCAGTTTTTTGTGGAAGTAAATTAGGAGAAAATCCATTGTACGAAGAACATACAAGAGCTCTGGGAAAACTACTGGCAGAAAAAAATATAGCCGTTGTTTACGGCGGTGGAAACAGAGGACTGATGGGTGCTGTAGCAAATACAGTTTTAGAAAATAAAGGCACTGTTACAGGAATTATTCCTGAATTATTGCAGACCCAAGAAACCTTACATGAATCTCTTACAGAAACACATGTGGTGGATGGAATGCATAGCCGAAAAAAAATGATTTATGAAAGATGCGATGCTGCAATAATTTTACCGGGCGGCTATGGTACTTTAGATGAAGTTTTTGAAATGCTTACATGGAACCAACTAAAGATTCACAGCAAACAGGTTTTTATTTTAAATACTGCAGGCTTTTACAATCACCTTATTGCACATATGGCGCATTTGCATGGCGAAGGTTTTTTATACAATCATCCAAATGATCAGTTTACGGTAATCAATGAACCGACCGCACTTTTAAAATACCTTTAAAATCTTCTTCTTTCGTTTCTTCTATTACTGCTTCTACCGCCATCTCCCTGAAAAAGAGCAACATGATAACCTGCACGAAAAATGGGTGTTACCCGACCAAGATTATCAGTATATGGAGAATTTTTATTCTTTAAAACATCAAACAATACTGAAATATAATAAAAGCTTTTACTGTAAGCATCTCTTCCACTTGCAAAGCCGGGCCCTATTAAAAAACTTGGAACATTTATCTTATATACATTATCAGGAATACCGTTGCCATAGATTTGTTTATACTTAATAAAATTGTACTCATACTGCGCATGTGCAAACAGAAATTTTACAGGATACAATCTTACAAATGCACTTGGGCCAATTACAGACTGGCGATTTTTTTGAGTAGTGTAATAATCTCTTTGGGATAGGTAACTATAGTTTAAACCAACAGCTGCATCAATGTATTTGTTTATGCTGTACCCAATGTATGGCCCAACACCCACTGAAAAGTTACCCGAACCCAAACCCAATGCAACATTACCGCCCACAAATAAGTTTTCTTTTTTAAAGCCTCCTTTTATGACTTCATTCTCTTCTTTTTTTTCCGTTTGTGCGTTTACATTTAAACACAGAAGACTCAAACAAAAAAAAGACATATACAACTTCATCATATTCATAAAATTTAATTTAATAAGACTGAAATAAAAACGATCTGTTTACAGCAGATCAAAAATTTTACCAGTATTTAAAATATTATTTGGATCAAAAGTTTTCTTTATTCCACGCATAATATTTAGCGTTATTTCATCAAACATAATTGGAATAAACTCCTTTTGAATAAGCCCAATACCGTGTTCGCCGCTAATTGTACCACCCAGCGATTTTATAAGATTAAACAATGCTTTTAATGCAGGAATTATTTTCTCGTTGTTAAGACTGTAAACACATCCTTCTTTCTTTATACGCACATGTAAATTACCATCGCCTGCATGCCCATAACATACAACTTCAAAATCGTATTCCATACTTAAAGCTTTAATACCTTTTATAAGTTTTGGCAGTGCAGCTCTTGGAACAACTGTATCTTCTTCAATTGTATATCCATCAATTTTCACAGCCTCTGCCACCCTTCTTCTCAGCTTCCACAATTCAGCTTTTTGCTGCGCATCATCTGCAAAATAAATTTCACCACAATCATAATCCGCAAGTACAGTTGCAATCGCTTCCATTTCCTTCATTAAAACATCCATATCATTTCCATCAACTTCAATAATAATATGGGCTGCTACATCATCATCAATTTTTACAGAACTGCTGTCAACAAATTTACTTACAATTTTAAGCGCATTTGCTTCCACCAATTCCAGTGCACTAGGTGTGTAACCTGCACGAAAAATTGCACTCACAGCAGCTCCGGCTTTTTCCAGATCGTTAAATGGAACAAGCATTAAAAGATCATGTGTTGGATGTGGAATTAACTTCAACACAATTTTTGTTACAAGTCCAAGTGTTCCTTCACTCCCTACAATAAGCTGCGTTAAATTATAACCTGTAGCATTTTTTAAAACATTTGCACCCGTCCAAATAATTTCTCCCGTAGGCAAAACAACCTGTAGGTTTAACACGTAATCTTTTACAACTCCATATTTTACTGCCTTGGGACCACCACTGTTTTCTGCAATATTTCCTCCAATAAAACAACTTCCATAACTGCTTGGGTCAGGCGGATAAAACAATCCTTTTTCTTTAACAGCATTTTGTAAAACCTGAGTGATTACACCCGGCTCAGTTGTTACCTGTAAATTATTTTCATCAATTTCTAAAATACTGTTCATCCGCTGAAAAGAGATAACAACACCGGCATTATGCGCTAAAGCACCACCACTTAAACCGGTGCCTGCACCTCTTGGCGTAACAGGGATTTTATGTGCATTGCAAATTTTCATTACCTCACTTATTTCTTCGGCAGTGCGAGGTTTTATAACAATATCCGGTAAAAAATAAAGATTTTCGGTTTCATCTTTAGCACAATTATCGAGCGTTTCTTCATCTGTAAAAACATACGCTTCTCCAACAATATTTTTAAATGCTGATAAATGTTCCCGGAAACTCGTTGTTCTGTCTTCAACAATATTCATGTAGCTAATTTTGGGCAAAGTTCGGTTTAATAAAGGAATGTATAAATGGAGAAAGGAAAATTTCTCTCACAAAAAATAGATGTTTTTTTTAAAATAAAACTTTTTAAAACTTTGGACACAATGTTTGTCTGTCGTTGTTACCAGGATAAAAACCTTTTTTTACAATGCTGAACTCTGCAGCACCTCGGTAATTATTAAACGTTTTTAAAGGAGAAAGCGTTACATCATAACTAAATGTAAATGCAGTTTTTTTGGTTTCAAAACCTACAGTAGGAATTACTGCATCTTTATAACGGTAATATAATCCAGCTATCAACTGCATTTCTCCAAATTCAGAAAGATTGTAATTGGCATTAATTCCCCCACTAATTTCCATTGCCCTTTGTTGTGTTGTAAAATAAATATTGGGATTAATGATAACCCTTGGGTTTACTTTTAAAATAGCATTTACAAATCCAATATGACGCATTGGAATTTTACCGGCTTCTGTATTATCACCAAAAAAACTTTCTTTTGGCTTGTTTACATGATGAATGGAATAACCCGCATTTATATAAATATCTTCTTTAGGAAAATAGGCATAATTTAAACCAACCTGCATATCAAAATAATTAATATTAAGATTTGAAAACTGAACGCCGGTTGCAGTTGTTCCGTCAAAAAATTTACCGTTAAACTGATCCGGGAATTTTAAAGCACTAGGATCGATTCTTTTTGAAACATAACCCAGATTAAAACCCGCACTTAACAAACTGCTCAATCCGAGCATTTGATGGTATGCAACAGATCCATAAAATTTATCTGATCTTAAACCCCCACTCCCGGCTTTATCGCTGAGCAAAACACCGCCTAAACCTAACCATCCATTTTCTAATTTATC